>JAQXHW010000039.1 GCA_029007475.1 Oscillospiraceae bacterium
CTGAGAAGCTCAACGGTGTAGGCGGCTTTCTTTGAGTAAAGCTCTCTTAAGAATGAAAGATGTCCTTCGAAATCGTATTTCGTCATGAATTCGTGACAGAGCACCTGAGACCAAATATTGGTATGAACGTCTGCGCCTTGCTTGCAAACGGTCATTTTCTGAATAATCTCCTGAGGGGCTACACACCAGCCGACGCGCATACCGGGGGAAATAATCTTGCTGAAGGAGCCGGCATATACTACGATGCCCTCGGTATCAAAGGACTTAATCGTGGGAATATCCTCGCCCTTGTAGCGAAGCTCGCCGTAGGGGTTATCCTCAAGGATAAGCACGTTATATTTGAGGGCAAGCTCGTAAAGACGCTTTCTTTTCTCGAAGCTCATGGTAATTCCCGAGGGATTTTGGAAGGTGGGAATAGTATAGATGAAACGGATTTTAGAGTGAGATTTAAGGGTTTCCTCAAGAGCCTCCATATTCATTCCGTCGTTTTCCATGGGAACACCCAAAAGCTTTGCCCCATAGCTGCGGAAGGTGTTTAAGGAGCCGATGAACGAGGGAGCCTCGCAGACAACCTCGTCACCCTCGTTGACGAGGGATTTTGTGAGAAGATCCATAACCTGCTGTGCGCCCGAGGTAACGATAAGGTCGTCCCCCTCTTTGCCGATACCCTTTGAAGCCATATAAGACTTGAGAGACTCTCTCAGGGGTGCGTAGCCCTCGGTGATGCTGTATTGAAGCGCAAGAGTGGGGTTTTCTCTCATAAGTCTTGCGGAAATTTCCTCAAGCTCCTTTGCGGGGAAGGCGTCGGGAGCAGGATTTCCTGCGGATAAAGATACAACAGTAGGGTCTGCGGCATACTTGAAAATCTCTCTGATAGCAGAGGGCTTAAGGCCGTTTACTCTGTCTGAAAAGGTAAATTTCATAAAATCACGCTTTCTAAAATTAGTGTATACATAAAATATATTAGCACAATACCTTGTTCTGTGCAAGGAAAGCGGCGTATTTTTTGATAAGAAGCGGCATATTTTTTGTTAAGAAGAGCAGAAATTGTCGAAAAATCTCAGAAAAAATTACAAAAACAAAGATATAGTCACAATTTTTTTACTTTTATTGCCTTTAGTGCTTGGGTATATTATAATTTAGAGTGTATAATAGGCTTGCTTTATAAAGGAGTAGAAATATGGACAGAGATGAATATATCCGCAGCTTTGAGGAACGGGCTCCTCAAAACCGCCCTCCTCAGCGTTATAGAAAAAGAAAAGTAAATAAGAAAAAGCTCTACGCAAAGAGAGCGCTTATGATTCTTTGTATGCTTCTCATATTGGCTTCTGTGATAGGTGTTTTTGCCTGTACCTGCAACAGCTGTGTAAACAACTGCACAGGGGGCGGCGCAGCCTCGGGAAGCAAACCGTCTCAGGGCGGTAATCCCCAAGGCGGTACAGCTACCGAGCCCCAGACCACAGCACCTATTGAGGATCCCAACAAGGTTACTATTCAGAAATACAACGTAAAGGACGACGGCAAAGACGCGGTCTACCTTTCTGACACCGTGTATCTCTATAACGACCAGGGATATAATATTTTCGGCGCAGGTGAGGCAGGCGCCAAGCACTACGCACAGGTTGTAAGCTCTATTGCCGAGAGCTTAGGCAGCGGAGTAAATGTTTACGCTATGGTAGTGCCAAACCACGCAGAATTCGGACTTCCTCAGAGAATTATTGACGATTTGGGTTGTACTTCTCAGGCGGATAATATACAATGTATCTATGATAACATGAGCGACAGCATAATCAAAATCAACGCCTACAATGCTATTGCCGACCATATCGGTGAGTACGTTTACTTTGGTACCGACCACCATTGGACAGGCCTCGGTGCCTATTACGGCTATACCGCCTTCTGTGAGAAAGCTAAAATCAAGGCTGTTGATATTAACGCCCTCACCAAAAATTCCATTGAGGATTTCAGAGGTACGCTCTATACTCAGACCTTAAGCTCCGTTCTCTACAACAATCCCGACAGGGTTGACTACTACGAGCTTCCTATGGAGACCTATGCTTACATGAGAGAGAAGCCCGAGAGCGAAATGATGCTCACCGACGTATATTATGCAGGCGCAGCACCGGGAAGCCTTACCTACGGAGTGTTCTGCTGGGGCGACGTAGTTGAGTTTATTATCCATAGTGACGTCGGCACAGGCAAGAAGATTGCTCTTATTAAGGACTCCTACGGCAACGCCTTAGCTCCTTATCTTGCCGCAAACTACGACGAGGTTCATGTTATTGATTTCAGACATTGGGATAAGGGAAATCTCAAGGGATATCTTGAGGAAAACGGAATTAAGGACGTGCTTTTTGTAAACAACACCATGTCCGCGAATACTCCCCAGCAGGTTGACGCCATGAAGGAGATTCTAAACTAAGAAACCACTGAATAAATCACATCTGAAGATTGTTTGCACATCTTG
>JAQXHW010000040.1 GCA_029007475.1 Oscillospiraceae bacterium
GGTTAAGGCAAATTCCCGTCAAAAAGAGTATATTAGCTTGTCTCAGGGCGACAAAGCGGAGATATATATGGAGGAGGAAAAAACCGTTTTTGATGAAATCGGGGCTTTCTTCAGTTCGCTTTGGTCATAACATACCCTAAGACGCAATAAGTATGTTATAGTAGGCAAAGCTTAGGTTTGCCTGTGAATGAGAGTTGAGATTTTTGTCTTAACTCTTTTTCTGCTATTCTAAGGAACACGTTTGTTTGACGTTCCACGGGTGAATCCCGGATTTTTGATAATGATTATTACGGAAAGGAGCTACTTAAATGGCAAAAGGAAAGACTCAGTCCTTCAAAAGTAGGTCAGCTATACTCTTGGCTCTGATACTTGTTTTGGGTTTTGGCGCCGCCGCTCTGAGAATCGGCTGGCTTCAAACCTTTCAGGCAGAGGAACTGAGAAAGAAAGCGGTAGCTCAGCAGCTTACAGATACGACTCTCTCAGCAAAGAGAGGCTCGATTTACGACAGAAACATGGAGCCTTTAGCAGAGTCTGCAACAGTTTGGCGGGTAGTGCTCGCTCCTGTTTACCTCAAGACCGATGAGGACAGACGAATTGTGGCTAAGGGCCTTGCAGAGATTCTCGATATGGACGAGGAAAAGATATTTGAGAAATCTCAGCAGGACAGCTACTACGTTGAACTTAAAAGACAGATTGAAACCGACGTGAGAGATAAAATACTTGCGTTTTGCGAGACCTTGCAGGAAGAACACGGAATCAACGGCAACGCAGTGTATCTTTTGGACGACTACAAGAGATACTACCATAAAAACGAGCTTGCTTCTGCGGTAATAGGTTTTACAGGCTCCGATGACCAGGGACTTTCGGGCATTGAGTATCAGTATGACGATTTGCTTACAGGTACTCCCGGCAGACTTGTAACCGCTACTAACTCAGTGGGTACTGAGATGCCCTTTAAGTACAGCCAAAATATTGACGCAGTCGACGGCTCAAGCCTTGTGCTCACTATCGACTCTCACATTCAAGCAATAGTTGAGAAGTATCTGAAAGAGGGCATCGAGGAAAATAAGGTCTATAACCGCGCCGTAGGAATTGTTATGGACGTAAATAACGGAGAGGTTTTGGCGATGGCCTCCGTCGGCGGCTTTGACCTTAATGACCCCTTTACTCTCCCTGAGGAGATTATGGCGGAGATTGCAAAGCTTCCTGAGAAGGAGAGAGGTCAGGCAGAGAGCAACGAGCTTTCAAAAATGTGGCGTAATAAGGCCGTCAGCGACACCTACTACCCCGGCTCGGTTTTCAAGATGTTCACTGCCGCTATGGCTGTTGAGGAGGGGCTTGTTACCGACAATTCCTCTTTCTACTGCCCCGGTTATTATGTTGTTGACGGAGTTTCTATGGGTTGTCACTTAACCTCCGGCCACGGTACTCAGAATTTCAGAGAATCCATTAAGAACTCCTGTAACCCTGCTTTTATGCAGATTGGAGAGCTTGTGGGCAAAGAGAAATTCTACAAATACTACCAAGCCTTCGGCTTTTCTGAGAAAACAGGTATAGACCTGCCCGGTGAGGCTGATGATATCTTCTTCTCCGAGGATGGCTCAATGCTTAATGTAAACCTGGCAACCGCATCCTTCGGTCAGAATTTCGCGATTACTCCCATTCAAATGGCAACGGCTGTATGTGCTATTGCAAACGGCGGATATATTGTCCAGCCCCATGTTGTTTCCCAAGTTTTAGACTCGGACGGAAACATTGTCAGTACTGTTTCAACTGACGTTAAGCGTCAGGCGGTTTCAAGTGAAACAGCGGCACATATAGCAAATATCCTTGAGGAAAACGCGGTTTCAGGTTCAGGTAAAAACGGCTATGTTGCAGGCTATCGGGTAGCAGGTAAAACAGGTACAAGCGAAAAGAAGGTTGACCTTAACGACGACGGAATCCAGGACTACATCGCTTCGTTCTGCGGCTTTGCTCCCGCAGAGGACGCTGAGGTTGTCTGCCTTGTATTCTTTGATACACCCACGGGAGCCGCCTATTACGGCAGCCAGGTAGCTGCCCCTGTATTTGCAAAGATTATGTCCGAAGTGCTTCCTTATCTTGAGGTGCCCACTCAATATACCGACGAGGAAATTGAAAACTTAGACGTAACGGTAGGCTCTTATGTGGGAATGAATGTTGATGAAGCCATAAGCGCCGCAGAGGGCGAGGGCTTTACTGTCACCGTAAAGGGCGAGGGCGAAAAGGTTTTAGCCCAAGTGCCCAGAGCGTCAATGAATATTCCCAAGGGCGGAAACGTGGTTCTCTATCTTGACGAGGCAAGTGCCAAGGAGCAGGTAGAGGTTCCCGACCTTAAGGGCTATAACGTAAGCAGTGTGAATTACTTAGCGTCCATAGCAGGTATTAACGTAAGCATCACAGGCGCTGTGAATTCCGCTTTGAGTATGTCCTCATCTCAGAGTATCGCACCGGGTACAATGGTATCTCCCGGTACGGTTGTCACCGTCAACTTTACCACCGGCGGAGTAAACGACTGATTTTTTTCAAAAAGGACGATTTTTATGAAGAACAACGGATTTACGGTTTTTGGAAACGAAAGAGATAGGGAAGCGGTGCTGACAATTCTTGACTGTGTCAGCGAGAGCCTATCTTTCGCTGACAAAAAGGTCTGCGCCTTTACTGACGGCTTCGAGGAAGGTGCTGAGGGCGATATCTTTGTTGTGAATATCTCGGAGAAGTCGAAAATCCCTGCAGATAAGGAGCTTCTCACCTTTAGCGAGTCTATGGGCGAGGGCATGGTATCTGCTTTCAATCCCCAGCAAAGAGAGCATAGCTTCAGCTTTGAAATTATGACCGACGACTTCATGGGCAGGGCATATCTTGCCAAGGACAGTAAGTTTTCAATGAAGCAGATTTTGGTTGCCTTTACAGCCCTTTTAGCCAAGGGCTGCGAGGCTTCAAAAATTCTCTCTCATATAAATGAATTTACAAAGGAAAAGGACTGATTTTAGTGATTAATTGTTTATGGGCGTTAGGCGCTGCGGCGGTTGCTTTCAGTATTGCGGCTGTTTTGGGAAAAGTACTCATCCCCTTTCTTCATAAGCTGAAATTCGGACAGACAATTCTTGATATCGGTCCTGATTGGCACAAGAAAAAGCAGGGAACACCCACTATGGGCGGTATCATGTTTATTGTGGGAATTATTGTTTCTGCCGTAGGTTGCTTTGTGATTAGAACGGTTGTTGACGGAAATGTTCCCGACTCTCAGCGCAACGGTATTTTTATCGGTCTTATTATGGCTCTTTGCTACGGCCTTATCGGCTTTATTGACGACTATATTAAGGTTGTTAAAAAGCGCAACCTGGGACTTACCGCAATTCAGAAGCTAATACTCCAGTTTGCTGTTGCCGTAGGCTATCTCTTGGCTATGACCTATCTTTCCGGCGACACAACTCCTACTCAGACTCTCATTCCTTTTGTGGGATATGTCGAGCTTAGCTGGTTCTACTACATTATTGCTGCCGTGGTTATTGTGGGTGTTGTAAATGCCACAAACCTCACCGATGGAATTGACGGCTTGGACGGCTCAATAACCTTCTTTGTTGCAATCGCTCTCATGCTTATTGCAAGTATGGTTTCTAACGTGGGAGGCGTTATTACAAGCGCAGCTCTTGCAGGCGGCTGTATGGGCTTTTTGATTTGGAATTTCCACCCCGCAAAGGTCTTTATGGGAGATACGGGCTCTCTGTTCTTAGGCGGTATTGTATGCGCTATTCTTTTTGCTTTGGATATGCCCATACTCCTTATTCTCGTAGGACTTATGTATCTTGTGGAGATGTTCTCCGTAATGCTCCAGGTTTCATATTTTAAGCTCACCCACGGCAAGCGGCTTTTCAAGATGAGCCCCATTCATCATCACTTTGAAATGAGCGGCTGGAGCGAGGTTAAAATTGTCTGCGTATTCAGCCTTATTACAGCTATTGCAGGCATTATTACAATAGTGCTTGTGTACTTCGGTGTTGTTCAGTCAGGAGCAATTAAATTTGCGTAAACCATAAATTAAGTCGGAAGGAGGAGGTAAAATGGGAAAGAGTTTTCTAAACACAAAAACAAATCCCGATAGGGCATACCTCAGAGCTGTAAGCGCAGAGGCAGATGCCGGGACTTCCTCGGGTAACCGTGTTATCAGAGGCGGCGCACCTAATAAGAAAAAAAGCGCCAAGAAAAAGAAAAAAGGAAAATTTTGGTATACCGGTTTGGGTATTGATATGCCTTTCTGCCTAATGGTAGCGGCTTTGCTTATTGTGGGAACTGTTATGATGTTTTCAGCAAGCTACCCCACAGCCTACGCCGAAACAGGTGATAGCTTCTACCATCTGAAAAAACAGCTTATATATATAGGCGTCGGCGCAGTTGCCATGGTACTTCTTTCCTTTGTAAACTACCGTATTTACTATAAGTGGGCAAAAATAATTTTGGCAGTTTCCTTCCTTTTGCTCATTGTTGTACTTATTCTTCCCGGCTCAGGCGGAGTTAAGCGTTGGATAGGCTTCGGCGGATTTACGGTACAGGCATCGGAGGTAACCAAGCTTTGTCTGATTATTTTCTTTGCCTACTGGTGTACCAAGTATGCGGATAAGATGCAGTATGTAAAATACAGCTTCCTACCCGGTATGGCTATCTTTGGCGCAACGGCTGTGCTTCTGCTTCTGGAGCCTCACTTTTCAGGTATCGTTATCGTATTCCTTTTAACCCTAATTATGCTTTTCTTAGGCGGTATGCCCAAGAAATACTTTGTTGTAATCGGTGCAGTCGTGGGGGGAGTTTTTATAATAGCTCTCTCAACAGGACTCTTAGGCTACGCTATGGAGCGTATGGACGGTTGGGGTCAGGCTCTCAGCTGTGAGATGGGAAGCGATATGTGGCAGACTACTTGGCAGACCCGAAATTCCCTATACGCCATAGGCTCAGGCGGAATTTGGGGACTGGGGCTCGGTCAGTCAAGACAGAAGTATCTGTATCTTCCCGAGCCTCAGAACGACTTTGTTTTCGCAATCATCTGTGAGGAGCTGGGACTTATCGGAGCCTTAGTAATCTTAGCCCTTTTCGGCATACTTATCTGGAGAGGTATCAAGATTTCCCGCAACGCAAAGGACAGCTTCGGCAGACTTTTGGGCTGCGGCATAGTTGCTCAGGTAGGTCTGCAGGTTGTGCTCAATATTCTGGTTATCACCGACTGGCTTCCCAATACAGGTATCTCACTTCCGTTCTTCAGCGCCGGAGGCAGCTCCCTGATTATGCTCATGGCTGAAATGGGAATTGTACTCTCAGTATCGCGTACCTCAAATTTAGAAAAGGTTTAGGTTAGTATATGAAAGTGATTTTAGCAGGAGGCGGCACGGCAGGACATATAAACCCTGCTATCGCTATTGCTCAAACAATTAAGATAAAAGAGCCCGATGCCCAAATTCTCTTTGTGGGAAACGAGGGAGGGCTTGAGCAGAGACTTGTTAAAAATGCAGGATTTAGTATTGAGTCTGTGTCTATCAGAGGCTTTCGCAGAAGTCTTTCCCCAAAGGCGTTGGCTCAGAATGTAGGAACCGTGTTTATGGCGGCTTCCGCCTCGAAAAAAGCAAAGAAGATTATAAAAGAATTTGCCCCCGATATCTGTATCGGTACGGGAGGTTATGTAAGCGGCCCTGTTATTAAAGCGGCTCAATCCTTAAAGATTCCCACGGTTGTTCATGAGCAGAACGCTTATCCGGGTGTTACCACAAAAATGCTCTCGAAAAAAGCAAAGTGTGTAATGCTTGCTATGGACGCCGCACGAGAGAGAATGGACTCAGGCTGTGAGTTTGAGTTAACGGGTAATCCTATTCGCCCCGAAATTATGGGAGTACGCAAGGAGGAAGCACGAAAAATCTTAGGTGTGGACGATAGACCCCTTGTAATCTCTTTCGGCGGCAGTATGGGTGCAAGAAAAATAAACGAAAACATCGCCGAGATTATCGCAAGAAGCGGTAAGGATAAGAAATATCAGCACATTCATGCCTACGGCAAATACGGCACATGGTTTCCCGACCTTCTGAAAGAGAAGGGAATAGACCGCGACAAGTGCGATAACCTGGATATAAGAGAATATATTGACAATATGAATATCTGCATGGCGGCGGCCGATTTGGCTGTATGCCGCTGCGGAGCAATAACCTTGAGCGAATTACAGGTTATGGGCAAGCCCTCTGTGCT
This sequence comes from Oscillospiraceae bacterium, assembly GCA_029007475.1. GTDB lineage: Bacteria > Bacillota > Clostridia > Oscillospirales > Acutalibacteraceae > Ruminococcoides. Next base: position 6,247 of record JAQXHW010000040.1, read on the forward strand.
TATTCCCTCGCCGAATGTTGCGGAAAATCACCAGTACCACAATGCTATGGCTTTGGTTCGTGAAAATGCCGCTTCGGTTATTGAGGAAAAGGACCTGACTCCCGAAAAGCTGACCAGTGAAATCGACAAGCTGTTAAGTGATAAATCACTTCTCGAAAAATACTCCGTGAACGCAAAGAAAATGGCAATTACAGACGCCAACGACAGAATCTATAAGGTAATCAAAAAGGTGCTCTCAGACTGACACAATAGACACCTCGCAAGCATAGAATATGGAGCATAGGCTTTATTATTTTGTGCTGAAAGGGTGTTTCGCGTGTCCGGACTTCTCATAGAGGGATGCAGAAAACTAAGAGGAGAAGTTACAGTACAGGGAGCAAAAAACAGCACCTTGCCGATACTTGCGGCAACGATTTTAACCGAGGACGAAAATGTAATCCATAATTGCCCTTTTCTTTCGGATATTGACGTTGCGGTTAGAATTTTAAGATATTTAGGTTGTAGCGCTACTCGCCACGGCCACACCCTTCTTGTAAATACAGAGGGGATGAACGATTTTCGTGTGCCCGATTCCCTTATGAGAGAGATGAGAAGCTCAATTATCTTTTTGGGTGCTATATTGGCGCGCTGCCATAAAGCTCAGCTTACCTTTCCCGGCGGCTGTGAGTTAGGACCTCGCCCAATAGATTTGCACCTTGACGCTCTGAGAAAGCTGGGAGCACAGATTGAGGAGCACCACGGAGAGATTGTGTGCTGCGCACCCGAGGGGCTTACGGGTACTTCCATAGCTCTTGCTTTTCCAAGCGTAGGAGCAACCGAGAATATCATGATAGCCGCTACACTTGCAAAGGGTACAACCACAATAACCAACGCCGCCCGTGAGCCTGAGATAGTGGATTTAGCAGATTACCTAAATAAATGCGGTGCAAGTATTGAGGGAGCAGGTGAGGGCACGGTAGTTATCGAGGGCGTCAAAAAGCTCTCGGGTGCTTCTCACAACGTAATTCCCGATAGAATAGTTGCCGCTACATTGATGTCTGCGGCGGCAGTAACAGGCTCAGATATTGTTCTAAACGATGTTATTCCGGCTCACTTGAGGGGAGTTATACCGGTTTTCGAGGAGGCAGGCTGTAAGGTTCAGGTAAAAGAGGGAAGAATGACATTTTCTTCACCGGCACGTTTGAGACCTTTGAAGCTAATAAGAACAACTCCGTACCCGGGTTTTCCCACGGACGCCCAAGCTCCGCTTATGGCGCTTTCAACCAAGGCAAGAGGAATAACCGTATTTGTGGAGACCATTTTTGAAAACAGATATAAGCACATAGGAGAATTCTTGCGAATGGGAGCTAATATAAAAACAGACGGCAGAGTTGCCGTTGTGGAGGGTGTACCCAAGCTCTACGGAGCCAAGGTCTCGGCTCAGGATTTACGGGGCTCTGCGGCTTTGGTTGTAGCAGGACTCTCCGCCGAGGGTACAACCGAAATTGATACCACAAAATACTTAGAACGGGGCTACGAGGACTTAGATGTGGTTTTGAGTACCCTTGAAGGCTCGGTTAAGAAAATATAGGTATATGAAGTTAAAATGTCAGGAGGCGACAAAATGGAGGATAAAACCGCAAAAATACCTTCTCTCAAGGAATTTAAGGAGTCACGCAAGGAGAAGGATGCTCAGCGTGGACGTTCTCAGAGTATGCAAACAAAAAAGCAGATGCAGAGAAGTATCACGAAAAGCTCGGGAGGAGTTGAAAAAAGACCTCCCCAGGAAGCAAGTCGCCGTAAACCTGAGAATAAGACAAATACGCGCACAAGACAGGCAGAGAGAAGCAAGGCTCAAAGGCAGTCGCCGCCCGGTAGGAGACCTGCTCCTCCAAGGGAAGCTCCCCAAAGGCGAGAGTCGGAGCAGAGGACTTATGTAAGAGATAGATTACAGGAGGAAAAGAGACAGAAACGTCCCTCCTCGCCTGTGACGGATACTTACCCTCCGGGAGAAACTGCCCGCAGAGAGTCGGAGCCTTTAAGACAGTACCGTTCTCAAAGAGGAAATCCTCCTGTAAGGAGAGAGAGGGTACCGCAAAATGCAAACCGCAGGCCTTCGCAAGGCTCAAGACCGCAAACGAAAAGGACGGTACCGCAAAAGCCAAAGAAGCCGAAAAAGCCGCTTTCACCCAAGGCGAGAAAGCTGAGAAACATTCTGGTTTATGCCGGCATTATTTCGGCGGTACTTATTATAGCATTAATTCTCTCCTTAACTGTTCTTTTCAGGACAGAGCAGATTCTGGTAAGCGGTAATGAGATATATACCGCTGAAGAAATTATCGAGGTGAGCGGGCTTTCCAAAGGTCAAAACATATTTACGGCGAATAAATCTGCGGCGGCAGAGAGGATAGAGAAAGCCTGTCCCTATATTGAAAAGGCTGACGTGTATTTCTCAATTCCCGACGCAATAAAAATTGATGTAAAAATGGCGACGCCGTCGTATATGGTCGAGTCGCAGACAGGACTGCTTGTTGTAAGCGACAAGGGCAAGGTTCTTGAACTTGCAGCCACCGACGACGAGGCGGCAGTTCCTGTTGTCGAAGGGGCGTCTGTTGCGCCGAAAAGTCCCGGAGAGTATCTTGAGTACAGCTCTGATGCGGTGGCTGCGGCTTTACGGGAAGTTTTCGGTGCCTTTAAGGCGCTAAACTGTAAGAATATAACCGCTGTTAATATTGAGGAAAAGGAAGATTCAATTAAGCTCAGGTACGTCTACGACGGACGAATAGTGGTCTACTTGGGTACTCCCGACCAAATATATCACAAGATACATACTGCGGATACAATTATTAGGGAAAAACTTGACGTAGGCGGCAGTAAGCCTGTGGGCGAGCTTGATGTTTCGAGAAGCTACGATACCAAAAAAGCTTACTTCAATGAGTATTCAATTCTTGCGGATAACGTACCACCTCCCGCAACAACGGCTAAAACGGAAGCAACTGAGACTACTGAGGCGCCCAACTACGACTCATACTACGTAGACGATACTCCCCCGGAGAATACTGATTACGGCTATGGGTACGCTTACGAGTAGCAATTATACTTGCAAAAATTATTCTAATTTAGCAAAATAATTAACGGCTCTTATTGTTTTGGTCAGCTTTTATGTTCAAAACATAAAAAAATATGAAAATTTCGAAATAAATGTTGAAATTACGATTCAAATATGTTACCTTAATATAGATGAATTATAATGTGTAATTATATTTGTAATCTAAACTATTTTCGTTTAATGATTTCAAGGAGGACGAGAAAATGGCTTTTGAGTTAGAAAATGAGAGAACTGATTATTTACCCGTCATTAAGGTTATCGGTGTAGGCGGCGGTGGCGGCAACGCTATCAACCGAATGGTTAAGATGGAGGTTCGCAACGTTGAGTTTATCGCTGTTAATACAGACGAGCACGTTCTTCGCTTCTCCAAGGCTTCTCAGAAGATTCAAATCGGTGAAAAGGTAACTCGCGGCAAGGGCGCAGGCTCTCTCCCCGCAGTAGGTGCCAAGGCTGCCGAGGAAAATAAAGAGGAGATTGCAGCTCTCCTTAAGGATACCGACATGGTATTCGTTACCGCAGGTATGGGCGGCGGAACAGGTACCGGCGCAGCTCCCATTGTAGCTAAAATTGCTAAGGATATGGGCGTGCTTACGGTTGCTGTTGTTACAAAGCCCTTCGCTTTCGAAGGAAAGAAGAGAATGGCTCAGGCAGAGCAGGGCATCGAGCAGTTAGCTGCCTGCGTAGACTCTCTCATCGTTGTTCCCAACGAAAGACTTAAGTTCGTTTCTGAGCAGAGCATTACTCTCCAGAATGCATTTACTATTGCTGACGATATTCTCCGTCAGGGTGTTCAGAGTATCTCCGACCTTATCGTTGTTCCCGGTCTTGTTAACCTCGACTTTGCCGATGTTACTTCTATCATGAAGGATGCCGGCTTTGCTCACATGGGTATCGGTAAGGCTCAGGGTAAGGATAAGGCTATGGTTGCCGCTGACGCAGCTATCTCCAGCCCCTTGCTCGAGACTACTATCGACGGCGCAAAGGGCGTTATTATCAACATCACTGCTTCTCCCGACGTAAGCCTTGACGATATCGACGTTGCTTCAACCATGATTTCCGACAAGGTTGCCGAGGACGCAAACATCATCTGGGGTGCTGTTGTTAACGAGGACCTCAAGGACGAAATCAGCGTTACCGTTATTGCTACCGGCTTTGCAGGCGCAGAGGGCAAGAGCAAGGGTAAGGCAGCAGCTTTAGAGGCAGATGCTGCTAAGGCTCAGGCTACCGACGATGACGACGATAACTTCTATGATATCATGTCTATCTTCAACAAGTAATTTTTAAGAACATATTTAGGACAGTCTCGTAAAGCGTCGTACTCTAAGGGACAGTAATTTATAAGGCAGAAACGAGTAATCGTTTCTGCCTTTTTGCTATAAAGGTTTTAGGATATCCTAAAGAATTGGAAAATGTGCCGTACATTTTCCCTGCTTGTTACGGCGTGCGACAAAATATTGCGTCAAGACCATTGCGCGGTTGCAATTTTGGGAGTTTTGGGTTAAAATAATTGCAATAATATCCGCAAAGGAGATTTTTATGTCGAGAGTTAATGATAAAATGACAGAAGCCAAAAAGGCAAAGAACGACGAATTTTACACTCTCTATGAAGATATACAGAAAGAAATCAATGCCTATTTGGAATATGAC
>JAQXHW010000041.1 GCA_029007475.1 Oscillospiraceae bacterium
CGAATCAGTATACTCCGACCTGAACTGGAATTTGCTTGATGATCTGGTTGATGAAGTTTGTTATGGACTGCTTACAGATTTCGATGTAACTGCTCTCAGAGAGCATTACAAGAACTACAAGGAGAAATACAAATGCGTGAATTGACATTTAAAGGGTATCTGCTTTCAGAACTTCAGACACTCTCTGGAGTCAAAAGCACATCACTCTATACCTTTTCTCATATTGCAGAAAAGAATGCAAGACTAAAAGATGCCTTGTGTTTATATCTCGTGCTATTCACAGAAGAAAAATTGCTTAATCGCCTTGTTAATAAATATAGCTATCTCAAAGCTCCATGCAGTAAGCTTTCTGAACTTAACCAAACCAATATTGGTAGCTATCTGCACAGAGATGATTTGAGTGAATATGAAACCATCTATAAAAACTACCTCTATATAAGAAACCAAAAAGCTCACGATGACAAAATCAAAGAAATGATGTATTTAAGAATTACTGAAACTATAAAGCTTAAAAACATCACCAACTATCGCATCTATACAACTCTTAGCCTTAATCCCGGTAATGCTAATGCGTTTCTGAAAAATGGTGATGTAAGCAAAGTAAGTTTAGACACCACCAGACGAATCCTTCGGTTTGTAAATGAATACTGATATTCATACACAACAAAGGCTGATGCAAAAGTAACGTCCTTTAAATTTTTAAGCATCAAAATAACATCTGTTATTAATATAAGTAAGGACAAAATTTACAGAAAGCATCAAAAAAGCATCAAAGTGTGAGCATAGAAAAGCATCACGGAATCACGGCACGGGGTATTCCTGCAAAGCAAATTGCAAAAACCGCTTTAGAATGCGGGTTTCGGGATTTTGACGCTTCACAGAAAAAGTACCAAAAGCCCAGTGTTCATCAGGGTTTGCGGGCTTTCTACATTTGCTCCAAAACCGCGTGCCGTGGGGCGAACCGCCGAAGCGCTCGCAGTGCGAGAAACAGCGAGGCGGTGAGGGTGCAGCGGTCAAAATTGATAGCATCGAAAGATGCGTAATCAATTTTGGGCACCGCAACCGGATAAGTCCTTCTGCCCCTGCCAAAGTTTAGGAGTACACTTTAGAGCGTACTCCTTTTGCTTTTATCTATTTATTTGATTGCTTGAACGGAGGTGAATTTTTACTCTTTCAAAACTTTTCGGGCTGCTAAGTACAGCAGCCCCAAAAATTATCCGTTAAGTTTACTCTTCGGAGTAGTAATACAATAAACCGCCGGTTTTGTTACCTGCGTTTGCACGGTAGCAGTTCAAATCCTCCTGAACAACCATATTATATGTTTGATTTTGCCAACCTGTTTGTGTATCCTTAAACAGGAAACATTCTGCTCCAACCTTAAGAGGCGACTCAAAAGTATAGTACCAGAGGTCTGTGCCTTCGATATTCGTCATAAGCACGGCTTCCCCCTCAAGTCCGCTTCCCGTCCAGCCGAAAATATATACATCAGACCATCTTGCGTTGGAATTATCAAAATAAACCGTTGACAGTGTGTAGTCGGAAAGGGGCTCGTCATAGTATGGCTCAAACCAAACTGCACCGTCGGTTGTGAGTCTTATGCAGTTTAAGTCGGGGGAAAGCACGGTGTCCCAACAGGTATAAACATTTCCCCCGTCATCCGACACCGGTATTGGAAGATCTTCCGAAACACCGCTATAGCGGTAGAGCGAAACATCTTTAATGGACTTTGGAACCTCTGTTTTGTATGTGTATGGCTGCAAAGCAGAAATCTGCTCGAACTGATAGCTTTTCCCTGTGTTCAGGTCATAGACGCAGAAAATAACTCCCTCTTGTGTTACCCAGTTGAGATGTGTCTTAACATATAGGGTAAATGTTTCTTCCTCAATAGGACTTTCGGGCTCATAAATCTGACCTGTAAGTCCATAGCCGTTATCAAATCCTGCGATAAACTTCTGAATACAAGTAACATCCTTAATTGAAGTAATTCCGTCCTCGTTTACCTCGGTTAGTGTAAGTCTGTCATCGGAAATTAATGCAGCCTCAGCAATATATTTGCCGATAAGAGTGCAGTCCTTAATATCAACTTCACCGTTGCCGTCGGCGTCACCGTAAATCGTTTTTAAGGTTTCATCGGGAGAGGAGGGGGTGTTGCCGGCAGGATTCCTGACCCATATTACTTCGGCGTTTTCATCACCGAAATTTTGCAGTATCGTTTCACCCACATCCTTTGTGAATCGGGCACAGTAAAGGGTTTTATCGTTTCTTCCCAGATAACGGTTCAAAAACTGTATATAAGTGTTTGAATCATACTGAGCACCCCGGTTTTCTATGGAGCTGTAGGTTTCGCAAAGGTATGTTTTTGCCATTGCAAACAGATTGTTGCTTATATGAAAATTTCCTTTATTCTGATTTGCATGAGTCCAGCTTTTTATGTGAGCGTCCTCTCCTTTGTCCGGCCTTTGTGAACAAAGTCCGTAACCGGCATACCACATGTGATTACCGCTTATGGTAAAATTACCAAAATCATTAGCATTGTTCTTGCCGTAATCCAAAAAGTACTCAACCGAATAGTTGCAGTATTCCATTACATTGTTTGTGAATTTAATGTTGTCGCAGTGCACCTCGTTATTCGACTCCCCCGAAAATTGGAAAGTCACCGCTGCATCATAAATCTGATTGAAATAGCAGTTATCCACGGTAAAGCTTTTGGCTTGTTCCCAAATTTGAACACCGTTTCCGCAGCGGACGGAGCCGTACTGAATTGAACCGCCAATCCAATGAAATTCACAATTCTGTACTGTCAAACCTTCACAGGAACCGGCACTGACGGCTATATATCCACTATAACGGAAGGTGATATTATCTATAGTAACGTTATTGCTCCATCCTACATCAATTATAAATTCTCTTTCGGCAAATTCAATGCTGTCATACAAATCTGCCGGATTACCGCCGGAACAGTAAAGATAAAGCTCCCTTGTACCGCTTGAATCATGAAAGAAATGCAGATTATCTTCAAGGTCTTTATAGGAATAAAACTCTTTGTCCGTGGTTCTGTTATAGGTCACTCCGAATTTTTCTTCCACAACACACTTGATGCCGCAAAATTCTCCGTTATTAAATATTATGTTGCCCACATCTTTATCAACTTTTTCCGAATATTTGTAGATGTTCGGCACATCGGTTTCTATCCACTCACCAAACTCGGCATAATTATGTGATGAACCGTAAATTTCAGGCTTACTTCCTTCACCGTATGCCGAATAGGAAACCCCGGAGGTATAGGCCTTAATACTGCCTCGCCATACACCGCCGCGCTCAAAATATACAACATCTCCTGCTTTCAGATTTAGTCTGTTTACCGCAGAAATAGTGGCTATCGGCTCATTGGGAGACAGTCCCTTATTATTATCGTTACCTCTATTGGAGACATAATAAGCAGTACCTGTGCCGGTAGGTTTTATCTGAGAGTCGGTGTTCTTTATATTCTCAATTCGCGCCTCGGTATCTTTGTAGAAGGTATTAAGCACCTCATTTTCGCTTAGTGTTACATCATTTAGTTCACCGGACAAACTGTCCTCTGCAAAAACTGTTGTACTTAATAGGGCTAATTGAAGTAAAACAAAGACTAATAATAAACATACGGTTTTTTTCATATTCTGCCACATCTCCTTTTTCTTATCATACATTACAGTTAACGTCGCAGTCAATGCTGTTTTAGTTTTTATGACATGATGAACTGCCGCTTGTTCTTTACCGGGAACTTTAGGCGATTGAAATTTTACACATATATGATATAATAAACCCATATTGAAAAAAATCAAAAATCCCGACGGCTTATAAATTAATCTGTTTATACAGCCGTATATACCGGAAAACAAAAAGAGTTTTCCGCTTGCTCGAAATCAATCGGGGGTGTCTTTATTGCAGGAAGCAAAATATATCACGGTGATTTCAAACGGCAAAAAAGCTGTACTCGCTATCAGCACAATCCTTTATGTTCTTATGGTGAATAAAACTGCCGAGATACACGTTTTAGGAGGTAAGATTTATCAAACGAGAATGACCCTTTCCGAGCTTGAGAAAAAGCTCGGAGACGGATTTATTAAGGCACACCGGGGATGTATCGTATCTGCTATGGCGATACACGATATCTCCGACAATATTTACCTCAACAACGGAGAATCGCTGATATATACCATACGAAAGAAAAATCAGATTATTGAGCAGTTCCGTTTTAAGCAGAAGAATATTATCAGCGGTTTTGAAAGAGAGGGAATTCCCGCAACGGATGAGGAGTATCGGCGGTATTACAGCAGTTTTGAGAATTTACCTTTTGCGTTTACGGATATAGAGATGGTGTTCAATGATGAAAGTCGAGCTGTGGACTGGATTTTCAGGTACGGCAACCCTGCGCTGGCAAAGCTTGAAAAGCTTTCGCTGCAACGGCTTATCGGCAGCTCCTTCAGCAACCTGTTCAGTAATATGGACTCCAAATGGCTTAGCGCCTACGAGCGTGCAACGCTTTACGGTGAAACTCTGGAGATAATCGATTACAGTCCCGAGATAGATGTATACCTTAAAGTGATATGCTTCCCGACCTTCAAAGGCCACTGCGGGTGTATACTGTTTGATATTTCGGAGATTAAGTTTACCAGAAACAGCAGCGCCGCCGAAAAAGCATTGATGCTGTACTTAGGAGAGCTTCCAAAGGAGAACGGCTAAGATTTAATAACACGAGCAAGCCGCATATCGGCGCCTATTCCGTATGTTTTATGAAAGCAAGGGGAAAAACGGCGCGGTATGCGGCTTTTAGTGTCGTTTTGTGGCGTTTTAGTGTCGTTTTGCGCAAAACTCTTGAAATGAATTACAAAATATATTACTATCTGCTGTGTATAGTTGGCCGAGGACACTCGACTCTCGTTACGCTATATTCAAAACACTATAATACATATTCGCGTCAACAGGAAGGAGATTTTTATGAAAACTTTTAATTGTATTTTGGGTGTGTTTTCTATTCTCGGAGCAGTTTACTGTATTTTCTTCCCGGGGGTAACATTCCTTAATACGGGATGGATTGCGGCAATTCTTCTCGGCGTATACGGAATTTGCAGCATTTTTGAGTACTTTTCAAATCCTGCAAGGAAAGAAAAGAAGAATAACTCCGGCCTTATTGCCGGCGGTGTAATCGGTCTGATTATCGGTATTGCTTCGGCGGTTGTTTCGATTCTTGCTCTGTTCAGCGCCGAGGTTCGTGCAATGTTAGATTTGACGATTCTCCTGTTTTTTGCTTTCTGGCTTGTTTATTCGGGTGTTGGCGGTATTATCGGTGCGGTTATGCAGAAGAAAAACGGCGGCAAAATGTGGTGGCTGTCATTGGTTTTAGGCATCATCCTTATTATCACCGGCGTTTACGGCGCAACCCATCCTTTGATTGCCGCTTTTTCGGTAGGTTACATGATTGGTATAGAGCTGATGATTTACGGCATAAGACTTATTATGTCTGTATTTGAGAACAACGAAAACAGGTAATTAATATGAAATGTGTACTAAAAGAGCTTTCGGGCTATAAAAAAGAACTTATACTGATTGTACTGTCCGTAATCGGTACTACAATGGCTACCCTGGGACTTCCGTCGCTGCTTATGCGGCTTATTGACGTTGCCATACCCCAAGAAGATACGGCTATGGTACTGAGAGTCGGCGGATTTATGATAGCCCTGGTAGCTTTCGGACTGTTCTGCGGTATTGCTACAAGCAAGCTCTCCGCAACTGTTTCTATGGGAGTCGGCAGAAACCTGAGAAGTAAGATTTTTACTAAGGTGCAGTATTTTTCCCAGACAGAGATTGATAAATTCTCCGCTTCCTCGCTGATTACAAGGACAAACAACGATGTAACCCAGGTGCAGATGTTTCTCAATCAGTGTCTGAGAATTGCCATACAGGCGCCGATTATGTGTATCTGCGGAATTATACTTGCCATTTCAAGCAGTCCTCAGCTTTCGGGTGTGCTTGTGATTTCAATTCCGCTTATGGCGGTTATACTTGTGGTTATCGCAAAAATTGCGGTTCCGCTGTCAACGAAAATTCAGACTAAAATTGACAGAATAAACCTTGTTATGCGCGAAAAGCTCACAGGCGTGAGGGTAATCCGCGCATTCGGAACGGCTGATTTTGAAAGCAGAAAATTCGAAGAAATCAACAGGGATTACCAAAAGACGAACAAAAAGCTCCAGCGTACCACAAACGCCGTAATGCCCGTGCTTATCGTTATCCTATCGCTTACGGCTGCGCTGGTAATGCTTATGGCGGCTAACCAGTCGCTGAACAAAGGCATCGACTACACCGTAGGCGAGATTATGGCTATTATCCAGTACATAATGCAGATTATGATGGCTGTAATTATGCTGACATTGGTGTTTGTAATGCTTCCCCGTGCCTCAACGGCGGCATCCCGCGCTCAGGAAGTGCTTGAATCAGAGACTTCAATTAAGAACAAAGAGGAAACAAAGGATAACCGTGATAAGAAAGGCTATCTTACATTTAAGAATGTTACCTTCAGATATCCGGGTGCCGACAAGCCTGCAATAGAAAACCTTTCCTTTGAAGCAAAGCCCGGAGAGACAACAGCCATTATCGGCGGTACGGGTATGGGTAAGTCAACGGTGGTAAACCTCATTCCCCGACTTTATGACGTGACCGAGGGTCAGGTGCTTGTTGACGGCGTGGACGTAAGAGATTACGACACAAAGGTGCTGAGGGAAAAAATCGGCTTTGTTCCCCAGAAAGCTGTGCTGTTCTCGGGTACAATAGATTCAAATATCGCCTTCGGCGACAGAAATGCCGACGAGGAAAGAATTGAAGAAGCCGTAAAAATTGCCCAGTCCTACGATTTCGTTATGAAAAAGGAGGAGGGATTTAATTCTCCTATTTCACAGGGCGGCACGAATGTTTCGGGCGGTCAGCGACAGCGGCTTGCTATTGCAAGAGCCATTGTGCGCAAGCCTGAAATCTATGTATTTGACGACAGCTTTTCGGCTCTTGACTTTAAGACGGATAAGTCTCTGCGTCAGGCTCTGGCAAATGAGACCGAAAACGCAACGGTTGTAATCGTAGCCCAGAGAATAAGCACGATTATAGACGCCGACAGAATCATTGTAATTGAAAACGGTCAGGTTGCGGGTATAGGAACTCATAAGGAATTGTTGAAGTCCTGCGATGTTTACAGGGAAATTGTAGACTCTCAGATGGGTAAGGAGGGTGAGTGATGAGTAAAAAACGAAAAACCTCCAACAAAAAGGGCGCATATAAGAGATTGTTTTCTTATATGAAACCGTACAGGGGCAGGCTGATACTTGCAATTCTGCTGATTTTTGTTGCTAACATCGCCTTTGCTTCAGCTCCTCTGCTTATGGGTAATGCTACAAACTCCTTGGCATTACTCCTTGAAGGCGGAAAAACCCCCGAGGCTCTCGGGAGCTTCTTTACGTTCCTGATTATGATGATAGCTGCCTACGGACTTAACGCGTTGCTTTCGTATATAGGAACATGGCTTATTGTGGGAGTTACCGAAAATACGATTTTCGACCTTAGAAAACGGGTTGACAACAAGCTCGCAAAGCTCCCCTTGAATTATTACGATACAAACGCCTACGGCGATATTCTCAGCCGTATTACAAATGATGTCGACACAGTTTCAATCTCCTTGCAGCAGAGTATTTATCAGATACTCAACGCGGTTTTTACAATAGTTATTATCTTTATTATAATGCTCAACATAAGCGGCGTGCTCACTCTTGTGGGTATTGCGGTTGTGCCTGTTGCGCTGTACGTATCATCAAAGATTGCAAAAAAATCCAAGCAGAAATTCGACGCCCAGCAGAAAGGTACGGGAGAGCTTAACGGTTTTGTTGAGGAATATTACAGCGGACACAATGTAGTTACCGTTTTCGGCAGAGAAGATACTGTTATTGATGAATTTGAAAAGACAAACGAGGAGCTTTACGAATCCTCAAAGGACGGTCAGTTCCTTGCAGGCACCCTTATGCCGATTATGCAGAATATGACAAATTTAGGCTATGCCCTTGTCTGCGTAGTAGGTGCGCTTATGGCGATTATAGGCGGACTTTCAATCGGTATGATTCAGGCTTTTACGCTGTACCTCCGACAGTTTTCTCAGCCCCTTACACAGGTTATGCAGATAACAAATGTAATTCAGTCCACAGGCTCGGCGGCGTCAAGAATTTTTGAGTTTCTTGACGAACAGGAGGAGGTGCCTGACGCCGAAGATGCAAAGTTCCCCGAAAAGCTCAGGGGAGAAGTAACCTTTGACCACATCCGTTTCGGTTACCTGCCTCATCAGACGCTTATCCATGACCTCAACATTACAGTCGGAGCAGGCGAGAAAACAGCCATTGTAGGCCCGACCGGTGCAGGAAAAACTACGCTTATCAACCTTATTATGCGTTTTTACGATGTAAAAGGCGGAGCAATTAAGATTGACGGCGTGGATATCCGTGATATGGAAAGAAGCAGACTGAGGGAAATCTTCGGTATGGTGCTTCAGGATACATGGCTGTATAACGGAACAATTATGGAAAATATCCGTTACGGCAAGCTGGATGCAACCGACGAAGAGGTTATAGAAGCCGCCAAAAAAGCAAGGGCGGACGCGTTTATAGAGACTTTGCCGGGAGGCTACAACTTTGTTCTTCAGGAGGGTGCGGGAAATATCGCCCAGGGACAGCGTCAGCTTCTGACAATAGCAAGAGCAATGCTGAGTAATCCGCCGATTCTGATTCTTGACGAGGCGACCTCCTCGGTTGATACACGAACAGAGGTTATGATTCAACAGGCTATGACGGAAATGATGAGGGGCAAAACCTCCTTTGTAATTGCCCACAGACTTTCTACAATCAAGGATGCGGAAAATATCCTTTATATGCAGGACGGCGATATTTTAGAGGTCGGCAATCACGAGGAGCTTATGGCGAAAAACGGCTTATACGCAAAGCTTTACAACAGCCAGTTTTCCGATAAAGCGGCTGATTAAAGCCTAAAAACAGGAGTGATAGATTTGAAAAAATTAAGCATACGATTTATGTCGGTTGTGCTGACGGTTATGATACTTTCTTCAGTACTTCCCCTGTCGGTAATAGGTGTAAGCGCACAGGCTGAGGGAAGCTTGCCGGCATCAGCCGGCGCCGAAGGAAGCCTGCCGCCGGCACCCTCGGGTGAGGAAGATACAAAAAGCGGCACATACACCCTTGATGAGATTTACACCGAGTATCTGTTCTCTCACACGGATAAAACAAGCGAAGTGGAATATCCTGGGGATTTTGAAGAAACAGTTGCAAACGCAAATGACGA
>JAQXHW010000042.1 GCA_029007475.1 Oscillospiraceae bacterium
CTGCTCCCTCTAAAAGCTCGATATCAGCGAGTAAATCGTCAATCATGTACTTTCCAACGGTATCAGTAAGCTCAGGGCTGTCGAGGGGTACAACCTTCTGTTCAACTTCTTTTTGACCGTTGTTGGCGATGTAAGAGAGAACACTTTTTGACTCCCTGTCATAGACGCCCTTGAACTCCTTGCCTGAGCCGATAGGCCAGTTTACAGGGCAGGTGTTGATACCGAGAACATTTTCAATCTCCTCTAAAAGGTCAAATGGGTTCTTTGAGTCACGGTCCATTTTGTTTATGAATGTGATGATAGGAATATTTCTCATAACACAGACCTTAAAGAGTTTAATGGTCTGTTTCTCAACACCCTTTGAGCCGTCAATAACCATGACAGCGGAATCGGCAGCCATAAGTGTACGGTAGGTATCCTCTGAGAAATCCTGATGTCCGGGGGTATCGAGAATATTAATGCAATAATCGTTATACTTAAACTGCATAACAGATGAAGTGACCGAGATACCTCTCTGCTTTTCAATCTCCATCCAGTCGGAAACAGCGTGTTTTGAGGTACGTTTACCTTTTACGGAGCCGGCTGTGTTGATAGCTCCGCCGTAAAGCAGGAGCTTTTCTGTCAGAGTTGTTTTTCCCGCGTCGGGGTGGGATATGATTGCGAAAGTTCTGCGCTTTTCAATTTCTTTACTTAAATCACTCAAAATAGTCTTCTCCAATTCTCTTATTAACAGTAATCTATTATACTTTTTGAGGATAAATATGTCAAGTGAAGCGTTTTCTTATCAAATTAAACTAATGTTTGTTTCATATTTATAACAATTAATCACAAATCGTGTATCTGTTTGCATACTTTTTAGAAAAGATTACAATAAAAAAACATATTATTGTTGACAAAGTTTTAACATTATGCTATTATCATGTTGTTACAAATTTCGATTATTCCTATTTTTCATATACCTTCCAAATTCTGAGGCAGAAACATTATGTTTCTGCCTCACCCTTTTTATGGAGTTTTCCTTGAATAATACAGGAATAATTGTATAATTGTGTTACTGCTGTCTTTGGAGTGATTATATGAATAACAATATCGGTCTATATATTCATATCCCTTTTTGTGCAAAAAAATGTAACTACTGCAATTTTTACAGTATTCCTGCCGGTGTTAATACGTATGATGAATATTTGGATATCCTCGAACGCGCTATTTACGAATGGGCAGATAGATTATCAGACAGATGTATTGATACAGTTTATTTCGGCGGAGGAACACCGTCACTACTTGGAACAAAAAGGCTTTTGAAAATACTAAACTCGGTTACTCAGAGCTTTAGACTTGTAAATAACAGCGAAATAACCGCTGAAATCAATCCTTTTTCTCAGGATGAATTGGATTTTCGAGACCTAAAAAAAGCAGGATTTAACAGATTTTCTATTGGAATGCAAAGTATAATTCCTGAGGAATTGCGCATTTTAGGCAGGCTGCATAAGGATGAGGACGTTAAAAAGACTATTGAAAATATATCAAACGCAGGAATAGATAATTATTCTTTAGACGTAATGCAGGGCATCCCTCTGCAAACACCCGAAAGTTTAAGGAAAACTCTTGAGTTCTGCGTAAATTCAGGAGCTTCGCATATTAGTACATATATGCTGAAAATCGAGAAGGGTACACCATTCTATAAAAATGCGGAGAAGCTTGTGTTCCCTGATGATGATACAACAGCAGATTACTATGATCTTACGTGTGAATTTCTCAAATTATACTCTTTCAGACATTATGAAATATCAAATTTTTGTAAAGATGATAAGATTAGCCGACATAACATGAAATACTGGGAGCTTGAGGATTATTTAGGTATAGGACCATCTGCTCATTCCTTAATCGATGGCAAAAGGTTTTATTATCCTGCTGATTTTGACTCTTTCTCAAAGGGAGAAATTTTATTTGAGTCTGAAGGAAAAACCCCTGAGGAATTTGTCATGCTGAGCTTAAGGACAGATAGAGGATTGAGCTTTCAAAAATTCAAAGAGCTTTTTAACACTCCCCTGCCCCAACACCTGATAACAGAGGCAGAAAAGCTTAAAAAGCTCAATTTACTAAATATTTCGAAAGATTGTATTTTACTTACCGAGAAAGGCTATTTGCTCTCAAACATTATAATCTCACAGCTTATCAGTAAAGGAATCTGATGAACTTAATATTGTAAAAATCACAGGCGGTTATATCATTGGTGCCGATTTCATTTATGAGAATGTAGTTGGAGCCTACACCAAGGATAAAGCCGTCTTTTTCGACTATATCGCTGCTTCCGACGAGGAACTGAATCTGAGCTCTCCTGCCAATTTGAGTTCTTATGAATCCGTTGAGGAATTGGATGCTCTCGGCAGTTATAGGATAAGGTTTGCTGAAATCTGTTATCTGCTGTGCGAGCTCCGTTGGTTCTGAGGTTTGATTTGCATTTGGCGGAGTTATTGTTGTCATGCCTGAAATTGAAGTGTTCTCCATAGCGCTGCTCGGCGAACTGCTGCTTCCGTAGTTTCCATACTGTAAGGTATTTACATCGGTTGCTCCCTGACCTATGGTTGTTGAGGGCGTATTTGTTCCCCCGGGCTGAATACTGCTGATTGGGGGTAGTGCGCCGGACTGCTGACCACCGGTTTGAAGTGCAAGGTTAAAGGAGGCAATCTGCTCTAGGGAGGGCAGATTATTTAGGTACAAATCGTCTGGATTATCCTCGTTATACCCTGCGGGTGGTATTCCGTAAATCTTCAATAAATCGTAGCTGTTATCCATAATTTACTCCTTTTAAGTATTTGCATAAGCGTTTGTGGGGGCGTAGAAACAGTGGTCTCCAACGCGGTTATAGATGATTCCCACATTTGAAGGAAAATTTCTCGGGCAAGTTGGACTGTAGGGGTTGAAAAAGAATATGGAATTACCTACTGAGCTTGCGGTGTTACCGGAAAGTGCCCAATCTGCTATTTCATAGTGAACATCATCCGGGGTTATGTTATATACGTTTTGAGGGTTATACTCTCCTCCGACAGTTTCTTTTAGGCAAACAAATTGGCAGGGCTGGGTTATAATTGCCCTGACATCTCCGCCGTTACTTACCCTTGCAAACTCACCGTTGGGACTCTGTGCTCTGTTAATAATAACCGAGGCAACAGCCCTCATTCCGTCGTCTCCCTCTCCCCCCGCTTCGCATTTTATTAGTCGAGCAAAAAGCTCTCTTGTATCAAGTGCCATATACTCACCTTTTCTAAAGCTTAATACACTAACATAATATGAAAGAAAAGTATTTAGGTGAGGGTATAAGAAACAGTATGCTATTTTGATAAGTTCAAAAATCTATCCTTTAGTATTTTCGTATAAAGCTTGGTTTTATATTGGAGATTTCTACTTCAGTCGTAAAATATGACAAAAAATCAGCCGTCTTGTACTGCAAAACGACTGATTTTATGCTATTTGATTAATTTATTTATGATGCAAGAAAAAAATCCTGTCATCGCGCCATTAATAATTTCCAGAACGAAGTGAAAAAATCGCGCATAAAAAAGGAAACCCCGAACGCAGTCTGCGTATCGAGGCGTTATTTTGGCGGAGAGTTAGGGATTCGAACCCTAGGTCCCTTTCGGGACACAGCATTTCGAGTGCTGCACCTTCGACCACTCGGACAACTCTCCGTAATTATCCTAGCTTCATTATTTTACTAATATTATTCATAAAAGTCAAGAGTATAAATTAGCATTATCTTTGAGTGCTCTGTAATCAGTATGTGCTGTCTTAGATATTTCTAACGCTATTACGAAAATGCGGCAAGTTACATAACTTGCCGCGCGCTTGAGTTAAAATATATTTCGTGTTCGGTTATTTGTAATCCGCATCGAGATATCAATTTATCCATAGACACTAATTTGAAAAATTGTATTTAGCGATTTTTACGGATTCCTGAGACTCTATTCTATCAACATAGAGGAACTTTACCTGTGACAGTCCGCTTTCATCAAAGATTATATCATCGGTTACGCCGTGAAAGGTGATTTCACACAGTGCTGAAATAATTTCGCTTGCGTTGATGTCGGTAGAAATATTTGAACTGTTTTCACTCTTTGGATTATTCACGGCAGACATAAGATTTGAGTGTGCTGAGAGAACCTCATATAACAACATATACGCATCATAGCCGTAGGCTTCTGCGGCAGTTATATCTGCCGAACTTGTGTTTATTTTGGCATATTGATTCAAAAAATCAGAGCCAATAAAGTTTTCGTTATCGTACTCGAATTTATTTATGAATGTTACTCCCTCAAAATTTTCGCTTTGCAAAGAAGTATTATCAATAATTTCTGAAAGGATAATTTCACCCTTGCAGCCTTCGTGTTTTATAGTTTGTATTAGCCCTTTACAATCCGAAACAGGACCGTTTATGAAGATAAACTCACTATTCTCAATATCGTCAGGTAAACCTTTTTTGCCCTCGGCATAATAGGTAGCTGCGGTTATAGAAGAATTGTTAGCGGTCTTAATAAACAAGTCCTCAAAGGCTTTAGTACTTTCATTTTCTTCACAGAGGATAAGTGTACCGTTTTTATAGCCTTTCTCGGTAATGTATCTAACTAAAGCGGAAACCTGATAATTGCTACTGATGCTTATAGAAAATGCGTTTGCAGCTTTACTTATGGAATCGCTAAAGTTATCGAGAAAAATCAAGGGAGTTTTCGTATTTGAAAACTTTTCAATGATACTGTCGGTGTTTTCTCTATTCGTACCTAAACATATTACAGCTGCTGCTTTTGAGGAGAATTCGTTGTAGGCCGAATCAAGGTCTGTTATATCCTTAATTATAAGCTCAATTTCGTAGGTTTTGTCAATTTTTATTTTTTTAGCAAGGCTAGACGCATATTTCAGTCCATCTTCTACCCTCTTTGCGGTTTCTGAATTGTCGCCCTTTAGGGGAAGAATTGCACCGATATGTATAGTATCTGTGGCATTTACCATATAATCTGCTATGTTATTGGATTCCTGATTGTCGCAGGCAGTAAGCGCGCCTGTCAATAATATCAGTACTATTAAAATGAAAGCAAGGCTTCTTTTCATAGTTGTACCTCCTATTCATAATTTAATACTACTATAAATCGGGGAAATTATCAATAGATAAAATTGTTTGCCAAAAATAATAAAAAGTTATATAATGTTGTTAAAATATTTTAGTCAAAGATATATTTGAGTAGGTTTCACGATGAATGTAAATATGCTTTCCGATTTTCTGAAAAAAGAATATG
>JAQXHW010000043.1 GCA_029007475.1 Oscillospiraceae bacterium
CGTTATTCTTACGACATTTCAAAGGTTGGCGGTATATCTGCCGGCGAAACCTACTGCGTAATCTTCAGCGCAGACACAGGCGTTCAGACCTATGATACATTTATGGGTACACCTTGCCTCGGTGATACAGTTTACACTGACGGTACTCTTTACGAGAACCCCATGGACAGCTCCAAGACTGCTCTCGGCGCATTCTGGAAAAACCAGAGCCGTTCTGTTTACGGTCCTGTAATGTGCGTTACTTCTATCGGTAACCTCGTAGGCACCTGCCTCGCTCCCGGTGAGACTGCTGAGGGCCTTTTCAACACATTCCTCACAAACAACCTTGAGAGCGCAAGAACTTACTCCGGTAAGCAGGATCAGCAGATTATCGACGATATGGCTAACGCTCTCGGTCTCTCTCAGAAGAAGGTTGACGAGCTCATCAAGGCTTCCGGTATCACTGTTGACTGGAAGATGGAAGAGTCTAAGGCTCCCGAAGTTGATAAGCCCCTCAATCCTAACACAACCGCTACCGGTCAGGAGACAACAGTTGTTGCTATCGCTATCGCTATGATGGTTGCAGCAGCAGGCGTTATTTTCTTCGCACGCAAGAAAGTTTCTGCTTAATCTTTACTTAAAATAGCATTACAGCCTCCCATTTGCGGGAGGCTGTTGTTTTACTTATTTCGATAATAAAACGGTTACCTTATGTAGATAAACAATTAAGTTATCTATTTCTGCGTAGAGGGTTATACTTAATGCTTTTTTGCAGAGCAAAATTTTTTGAACTACATTCCGCAAAATTAATTTTTTGTCTTAAAGGTATTGCCTAATAATTTTGTTCGTGATATAATTTAGTTGTACAAATTTTATAAAGGAGGACTTTCCAATGTACAAGAAAATTCTGAGCTTAGTGCTCGCAGTCTTAATGGTTGCTTCTCTTGCAGTTGTAAGCGTAGCTGCTGAGGAAGTAACTCCCGTTGAAACAAAAATCTACTTCCAGGTTCCCGAGGATTGGGGCACGGTAACGAGAGTATATTGCCACATTTGGGAATGTGACGGCGTAGAATTCAATTCTTGGCAGTCCAAGAAGGAAGTTTGCACCGACGAGGGCAACGGCCTTTGGTCCTATGATCCCGTAAATAAGGGCAAAATTGCCCTTGAAGACGGTCATTGGTACGGCTGTATCTTCAGCGCAAAGAACGGCAGCTCTGATGTTAACCAGACCTACGATGCACTTTTCACCACAGAGTGCTACGGCGAAACTCTCTACTGTGACGGCACAATCTACGAGAATCTCGAAGACAGCACAAAGACCTGCATTGGTGCATTCTGGACGAACATGGACAAGAATACCTACGGTCCTATTATCGGTATCAGCTCCATCGGTAATGTAGTAGGTACTTGCTTCAAGCCCGGCGACACAGCCGAGACCCTTTTCGCAAGCTTCCTTTTAAACAAGTTTGAGAGCGCAAGAAAGTATTCTAACAAGACCGATCAGGCAATTATTGACGATGTCGCTGTCGGTCTCCGTATTGAGAGCGACGATATTGTTTGCGAGCTTATAAAGGCTTCCGGCGTGGCTGATATTGCTTGGATTGGCGCAGAAGGTCAGGATCCCTATGAGGTAATTCCCACAGTGCCTACACCCGACGAGCCTACTCCTGATGAGCCCACACCCGATGAGCCTCCTGTTTGCTTCTTCGGCGACGCTAACCTTGACGGACAGGTAAATATTAAGGATGCTACTCACATTCAGAAAAGTGTAGCAAACATTATTTTCCTTACTACTCCTGAAATTCTTTGCGCTGACGTAAACGGTGACGTAGAAGTTAATGTTAAAGATGCTACCTATATCCAGAAGTGGGTTGCACAGGCCATAGTTGATGAAAACATGGGACAGCCTATTGACATCGCTAACTTTATCTAAATAATAATTTCATATCTGTAAATAAAGCTCACGGCACCCTACTAATAAGGGTGCCGTTGCTTTTTTGTGCAAGATTTACTAAGGAGAATAAAAAAGTTTAGTGAATTAGTAAGTATAAAATATATACAAAAACTATTGCAAATACGGAAAACTTATGGTAATATTTAAGTACAGAGAGGAGCAATCCTCACTGAATATAGGAACAGGAGGGCAGTCCGATGTACAGTATAGGCTGCTGACAGACATGGTTCTGAAGATGGTGGCCGTGTTTGCTCAAGCACAATGTCTGCATATTAACCTTTATGTCAGGAAAAATAGCGTAATCCACATAACTTAATATTTCTTAGAAATTTCAGTTTAGCTAATTCCTATATTTATTTTGACATTAATTTTTCAGTAAGTAACCATTGAAGTCGGCATCGTATCGCCGAAAATCATGAACCACTTCCCGTCAATCCGGCAAATAGGTTAAGTCTCAAAGCATAATCGCAGGTTTTCTCTTTATCATAATGTCGTTAGTTTGATTTCGACTTTTCCGAATTACTTTCAAAAAATTTACAAGCCTCGGACTTATCCGAATTTATATATATGATGTGAATGAGATAGTAAAACGAGAAATAGGGTCGATGCCGGGAGAAAACTTAAGCCCACGGTGGTTAAGCGGTAAGCGAATTTAAGAAAGTCAACTTGCAGACAATCAAAAAACCAATTAAATATATGAAAAGGATTTTCTGCTATACGCAGAAACGGTGATTAAAATTGATAATTACTGAACATTAAAAGCCTCCTGAGTGTGTGTGATACTTAGGAGGCTTTTATCTTTTATTTTGCTTTTAAGTCTATTCTTTATGAGACTGTGAATAGGAAAAAGGATAAAGCAAAGCTGCGTTGGCAGAAATAAAATATCAATAGGTATGCTCGCAGACTTCCTCAATTTTATCTCTGAGAATTAGAAAATCGTTAAAGGCTTCCGGCTTTCTTCTCGGGTCGCGGAGAACTGCGGCAGGGTGCAGCATAGGCATCATAAGCACGCCCTTTTTCTCAAAAAACCGTCCGTGCTCTTTGGTGATTTTAATGTCCTCTTTAATGAGTCTTGCGGCGGCAATTCTGCCAAGACAAACGATAATTTTAGGCTTCATAAGAGAAACCTGATTTCTCAGCCAGTCAATACAGCAGGCAACCTCCTCCGGCTTTGGGTCGCGGTTTTTAGGGGGTCTGCATTTTACCATATTGGCTATGTAAATATTCTTGTTTCGGTCGAGGTCAACGGCTAAGAGCATTTTGTCGAGAAGCTGACCGCCTCTGCCAACAAAGGGTTTACCCTGTAAATCCTCATTTTCACCCGGCCCCTCGCCGATAAACATAACTTCTGCGTTTTTGTTTCCCGTGCCTATAACTACGTTGGTGCGCCCCTGGCAGAGTCCGCATTTTCTGCACTTGAGGCAGTTCTCCTCAAATAAATCCCAGTTATCGTACATCATAAATCCTCCCAAAATGTATAAAGTCCGTGGTTTTTCTCAAAAACAGTTGAAATTTAGCCCTTATGGGTGTAGAATATATCTGTCAAAATAAGAAAAGGCGGTATAATCCAATGAAAATTATGGTTGAAACCTCAGCTCGTCATATCCATGTTACAGAGGAAACCTTAAAGGCTCTCTTTGGCGAGGATGCAACACTTACCAACAAAAAGGATCTTTCTCAGCCCGGTCAGTTTGCCTGCGCGGAGAAGGTAACTGTAGTAGGCCCTAAGGGTGAGCTTGCTATGTCAATTCTCGGCCCCACACGTCCTGCAAATCAGGTTGAAATTGCATTCACCGACGCAAGAAAATTAGGTATCGCTCCTCCTGTTCGTGAGTCAGGCGATGTTAAAGGCGCACCCGGCTGTATCCTCAGAGGACCTAAGGGTGAGATTGAAGCTGACGATTGCGTAATCGTTGCAAAGCGTCATATCCACCTTACTCCCGAAGCCGCCGCAGAGTTCGGCGTTAAGGATAAGCAGGTTGTATCCGTTAAAGTCGGCAACGAGGGTCAGCGCCAGACTACCTTCGGCGATGTTGTTGTAAGAGTAAGTGAAAAATTCTTCCCTGCAATGCACATTGATACCGATGAGGCTAATGCCGCAGGTCTTGCAGGCACAGTTGACGGTGAGATTATTCTTTAATCTAAAATGCTAAATTTTTCTCCGCTGATTTCTCAGCGGAGATTTTTTTACTCCTAATAAACGGCGGGCTTTTCGCCCTAAGGAGATTACTTTTTAAGCATTCTGAAGTTTGCCGGATTTTCGTAATCCTTAGAGAAGCCGTCATCGGTGTAGAGGAGATATTCCTCGCCCGGGCCAATAAGCTCTATTGTAGAGAGGTCCAGTTCCTCAACGCATTTTGCTCTCTTGCATAGGGGAATAGCCTTGCCCTTGCGGATAAAGAACACAACCTCATTTTCAGCAATCTCTACGAAGTGGTGACCCTTTTCCATTTCGGTAAAGAAGAGTTCACCCGCCCTCATGCGAACTGCTGTCATTTCCTCGGGGAGGTAGACATATCTGCCCAGGGCGTTCTGAGTGTAAACAGGAGCAATCATAAGCTCGTCACCTAAGAGGAGCTGATCCTCGGTACAGCAGGCGACCTTGTCCTCGGGAAATTCGAAGGCAAGAGGCTTGAACATCATTTCGTTGTTTATAGCCGCTTTCATATATTCGCTGTAAATATAGGGGATAAGGCGATATCTCAGGTCGATGATATTCTTGAAATCCTCGGGTCTTTCGAACAGATAACATTCCTGCTCACGCGTACCTGCGGCGGCATGGTTACGCATTAAGGGGGTAAAGATACCGAGAGAGAGCCAGCGAAGAAGTAAGTCGCGCGTCGTATCGCAGCCGAAGCCGCCGATATCAGCGCCAACATAGAGGAAACCGCACATATTGAGAGAGGGGAGCACCTTAATTTCGTTTAGAATGTGAGACCACCAAGAGTGGTTGTCGCCTGTCCAAATTCCGCCGTAGCGGTGCATACCGATATATGAAGCACGGCTGAAGAGAAGAATTCTCTTATCAGGTACAATAGCTTCTAAGGCTTCGCCTGCGCTTCTTGTCATGTTGTAGCCATAGAGATTGTGCATATCCTTATGGCAGAATCTGCCGGAGGGGGTGTTGTGATAGAAAGCGGAGTAGTCCTCGTCGCAGTTTTGACGGCTGCCGATATAGTATTTCAGCTCATTGAATTCGTCGATGGTGAATTTCTCTGAGGCCATCCTCTTGATTTTCTCGTGAGTAGCGTCAACACTATTCTGAGAAAAGAAAATTGCAGGCTCATTCATATCGTTCCAGAAGCCCTCAATTCCCATGTCTGTAAGAATTTTATACTTTGAGCCGAACCAAGTTCTAACCTCGGGGTTGAGAAAATCGGGGAAGTGAGTCATACCCGGCCACACGCAGGCTTCAAAGGGTTTTCCGTCTTTATCGGTGCAGAAATAGTTGTTCTTAACACCTTCCTCGTAAATGTCGTAGCCATCCTCAATCTTAACGCCAGCGTCGATAATGGGCACAAGGCGAATACCGTCCTCTTTCATCTCCTCAATAAATTCGGGGAGCTTGCCGAAGGTTTTATCATTGACAGTAAAGTCCTTGTAACGCTCCATATAGTCGATATCCATATAGATAGCGTCAAGGGGAATATCAAAATCTCTGTAACCCTTTGCAACGCGTCTTACGTCATCTTTATCAATATAGCTCCAACGGCTTTGGGTATAGCCGAAAGCCCACATGGGAGGAATATAGCTTCTTCCGATAATGCTTCTAAACTCCTTAACGATATCGTAGATTGTGTCGCCGTCGATAATATAGACGGTCATGTTCTCGTTTTCGGAGGTTATGATAAGCTCATCGAATTTACTGTAACAAACGTCAAAGGTAACAACAGCGGGAGTGTCAAAGAAAGCGCCGAAAAGCTTGTCGGCGGTTTTAACAACAATGAAATTATGGGCTCCGTAGAGTGAGCGGGTAGCTTCGGTATGATTGGGGTCATCGGCACAGAAGCTGTTATAAATATAGCCTTTTTTATTTATACCTCGCATAGCTTCGCCTAAGCCGTAGACAGCGTCATCTTTTTGAATTTTTATTGTGAACTTGAGTCCTGTGCTGTGTACGGTTTCAAAATATGGAAGCGATTCGCTTGCTGATTCTATGTTTTTAACCACTGCTTCGGTGTAAAAGGGCTTTCCGAATAGATACTTTTTTATCACAAAAATCACTGCCGTTCTTGAAAAATTCATAATTATATTATATAATAATATAGTATATAAAAGTATAACATAAAAATACGCATTATACAATATGATTTCGGGGAATTCAGCCCCGATTTCCCCATGAACTTTCGGTAATTTGAAGCCTCAAAAAAGGAGAAAAAATATGGAAAACAAGGTAATCTTATTCGCAGACAGCTCCGTAGATCTCTCTGAAGAACTGAGAGAAAGATACAACGTCCACACTCTGCCTATCAATGTCATTTTGGACGAGAAGGTTTATGAGGACGGCGTTGATATTTCCAGTCAGGAGATTTTTGAGCATTACTATAAAACTAAACAGCTTCCCAAAACTGCCGCTATTAATTTTGAGGATATCCACTGTGCCCTCAAGCCCTATGTTGAGGATGGCTATGAGATAGTTTATATAAGCATTGGCTCTGCTCTTTCATCG
>JAQXHW010000044.1 GCA_029007475.1 Oscillospiraceae bacterium
TTTTCCGCCTTGCTTTCCGTGTATGCAAGACAGGAGCTGTCGTACTCCAGGGAGAGCATAAAAGCCGACAGTCCCTCGGCGTTTTCCGCACTTACAAAGAGGGTTATCTTCTTTCTCCTCGGGGATAAAACTCCTTCTATAATTAAGGAAGGCATACTTTCGGCAGATACCGAAAAAGCCGAAGCTAAGAGTATTACCGCAACAAATGCAGTAAGCAGAAGCCGCCTCATATTACAAAGCCGCCATTGACCCCAAGCACTTGTCCCGTGATAAAATCTGCCCTGTCGGAGCATAAAAAAGCCACCGCGTCGGCAATATTTTTAGGACTTCCCAAACGCATAAGCGGAGTTTCCTCGGTAAGGCAGGAAATGTCCTCGTCGGAAAAGTCCTTCATCATATCCGTCATTACAACTCCGGGGCAGACGCAGTTTACTCTTATATTAGAGGGTGCAAGCTCCTTGGCGAGAGCCTTTGTAAGCCCTATTACTCCTGCCTTTGACGCGCTGTAATGAACCTCGCAGGAAGCGCCGACCTGTCCCCACATGGAGCTGATATTTACGATACTTCCGCTCTTTTGAGAAATCATGTATTTAGCACCCTCGCGGCAGGTATTAAAAACCCCCGTAAGGTTTGTACTAATCATCTCCTGCCAATCCTCGTCGGTGATGTCGGTAAAGAGCTTTTGCTGTGACACTCCTGCGTTGTTTACCAAAACATCAACCGAGCCGTAGACTTTGCCTGCCCGGTCAATAATATTCTTAGCGTCCTCAGAGCTTCTGACGTCGCATTTAACCGCTTCGGCAGAAACGCCGTAACCGCTGATGATTACTTCACAGAGCTTTTCGGCTCTCTCTCTATTCTCTTTGTAGCCGAGAATCACGTTGTAGCCGCTCCTTGCAAGAGCGATTGCAATTGCGGCGCCGATTCCTCTTGACGCACCTGTAACCACAGCAGTTTTCAGCATTTTTCTACCACCCTTTATTTCTTCTTAAAGCCGTCTTTCAGAGATACGCTTCTGTTGAAAATTAAGTTATCCTCGGTGCTGTCCTTATCGGTACAGAAATAGCCTAAGCGCATGAACTGGAAGGAGTCACCGATTTTTGCGCCGCCCAAGGACTTCTCAACCTTGCAGTTTGTGAGAGTCTTTAAGGAGTCGGGATTAAGATAGTCGAGGAAGTCCTTATCGCCTGCATCGGGGTCGGGTACCGTAAAGAGGTTGTCGTAAAGGCGAACCTCGGCATCAAGAGCGTTCTTTGCGTCCACCCAATGAATAGTACCTCTGACCTTTCTTCCGTCGGGAGTGTTGCCGCCCTTTGTTTCGGGGTCATAGGTTGCGTAAACCTCAACAACCTTGCCGTTTTCGTCCTTCTTACAGCCTGTGCACTTAACAACATAGGCTGACTTTAAGCGCACCTCATTACCGGGATAAAGCCTCTGGTAGCCCTTGATTGGCTCCTCTAAAAAGTCCTCAGCCTCTATGAAGCACTCCTTGGAGAAGGTAATAACTCTCTTGCCGTCCTCTTCTCTGTTGGGGTTATTCTCAACCTCAAATTCTTCCGAAACACCCTCGGGGTAGTTTTCGATAACGAGCTTAATGGGGTTGATAACAGCCATAACGCGCTGTGCTTTCTCGTTTAAGTCCTCTCTTAAGCAATGCTCAAGGAAGCTGTACTCAACAATGGAATTTACCTTGGAAACACCGTTTCTGTCGGTGAAATTGCGGATTGACTCAGGGGTATAGCCTCGTCTGCGAAGTCCGCAGAGGGTAGGCATACGGGGGTCGTCCCAACCGCTGACGTAGCCGCCGTCAACCAAGGCTCTGAGCTTTCTTTTTGACATAACGGTATTGTTGATACCGAGTCTTGCAAACTCAATCTGACGGGGCTTATAGGGTACGGAAACATTCTCGATTACCCAATCGTAGAGGGGTCTGTGGTCCTCAAACTCAAGAGAGCAGAGGCTGTGGGTGATGCCCTCCATAGCGTCCTCAATGGGATGAGCAAAATCGTACATGGGATAGATAACCCACTTATCCCCTGTGCGGTGGTGCTTTAATTTATTTATGCGGTAGATTACAGGGTCGCGCATATTGAAATTGCCGCTGGCAAGGTCAATTTTTGCGCGGAGAGTCATAGTACCCTCCTCAAATTCGCCCTTTCTCATTCTCTCGAAAAGGTCAAGGCTTTCCTCTATGGGACGGTCTCTGTAAGGACTCTTTGCAGGAGTTGAAAGGTCACCTCTATACTCTCTCATCTGCTCTGCGTTAAGCTCGCAGACGTAGGCAAGACCCTTATTTATAAGCTCCACGGCGAACCTATACATATCCTCGAAATAATCGGAAGCATAGTAGAATCTGTCGTCCCAATCGAAACCAAGCCACTTTATATCCTCTTTAATGGCGTCTACATACTCAACGTCCTCTTTTGTGGGGTTGGTATCGTCCATTCTGAGGTTACACATACCGCCGTACTTCTTAGCTGTACCGAAGTCTATGCAAATAGCCTTTGCGTGACCGATATGGAGATATCCGTTGGGTTCGGGAGGGAAGCGTGTGTGTACCTTTCTGCCCTCGTATCTGCCGCCCTCGGCGATATCCTCATCAATGAAATCATGGATAAAATTTGAAGTCATGACTTCTTCGTTCAAAATCTCTGCCATATACTTTCACTCCTTAAGCGAGCTTTGAGAGACCTAAATTCAGACGTCTCAAAGACTCCTCTTTTCCTAAAATATCGAGAATTTCAACTGCGCCGCCGGGGGTAACCGTCTTGCCTGCGGCGGCAATTCTTGCAGGCCACATAACCGTGCCGTTTTTTAGCTCCATTTTAACGGCTAAGCCCAGCAGACACTCCTTAATGCTGTCGCTGTTCCAGGAGTCGATGCCGGAAAGCTCCTCGATAACAGCCTTTAAGATTTCAGGCACATTCTCTAAGGTGGTTTTGCTCTTTTTATTTACGAACATTTCCCTGTCATATTCGGGAAGCTCTGCGAAAAAGTCAATCATAGCAGGGATATCCGTCAGCTTCACGGTTCTCTCGTGCAAAATTTCAAACAGTTTTTTGCTGTCGTAAGCCTTACCGGCGAAAGCCTTTTCATAGTAGGGCTTTGCAAAGGAAGTAAACTCTGACTCATCCATAGCGCGGAGATACTCGGCATTCATCCAGGAGAGCTTATCGTAATCGAATACGGAGGGAGATTTTGAAATCTCGTCAACGTGGAAATTCTCACAGAGCTCGGCTAAAGTGAAAATTTCTTGATTGGACTTAGGACACCAACCCAAAAGCGCGATATAGTTAATAATAGCCTGAGGCAGATAACCCTCTGAAACAAGGTCCTCAAAGCCTGTTGCGCCGTGACGCTTAGATAGCTTCGAAACAGAGCCGTCCTCGTTTTTGCCCATAATCAAGGGCAGATGGACATAGGTGGGAATTTCCCAGCCGAAGGCTTCGTAGAGAAGGTTATACTTAGGTGTTGAGCTTAGATACTCACAGCCTCGTACAACGTGGGTGATACCCATTGTATGGTCGTCAATTACGTTTGCGAAGTTGTAGGTGGGATACCCGTCGGACTTAATTAAAATCTGGTCGGTAAGCTCTGAATTTTCAACTGTAATCTCACCGAATACTGCGTCAGAGAAGGTGGTTGAGCCCTCTTTAGGCATTTTTTGACGGATAACGTATGGTACTCCTTCGCTGAGAAGTCTTTCGATTTCCTCCTTAGGGAGGTCTCTGCAATGTCCGTCGTAGCCGCCGCCGACATTTTCCTCAGAGAGCTTCTCCAACCGCTCCTTAGTGCAGAAACAGCGGTAGGCCTTGCCCTCTTTAATAAGCTGTTCGGCATAAGGCAGATACATATCCTTTCTCTCAGACTGAACGTAAGGGCCGTATTCGCCGCCAATGTCGGGACCTTCATCGTGACAAAGTCCTGCTGTTTTAAGGGTGTTGTAAATTACATCTACCGCACCCTCAACAAGTCTTTCGCGGTCGGTATCCTCAATTCTCAGCACAAAGGAGCCGTCCTGACTCTTTGCGATAAGATACTCATAGAGAGCGGTTCTCAGATTTCCCACGTGCATAAAGCCTGTGGGACTCGGTGCATATCTTGTACGTACTTTCATACTTTTTCCTCTTTCTTACTCGTTCATTCCGCAGCATTTCTTGTATTTCTTGCCGCTTCCGCAGGGACAGGGGTCGTTTCTGCCCACCTTATTTCCCTTGCGAACCGTTTTGTTGGTGGAGGATGTTCCGTCGCCGCTAAACTCAACAGGCTTTGCTACCTGCTCGCGCTTTATAGCAAAGGTGACGGGGTTTACCTTCTGCTGTTGTTCACCCTTATTCAGGACAACCTGATGTGCGGCGGCGGCAGCCTTTTCTGCCTCACGGCGAAGCTGCTCCTCTAACTTCTGGCGTTCTCTGATTTCATATACCCTGCGGGGTGCCGTAAGCACCAGCTTTACCGTATCCTGACGGATAGACTCAATCATCTCGTCGAACATCTCAAAGCCCTCGTGGGTAAACTCAACTACGGGGTCGCGCTGTGCATAGGCTCTCATTCGGATACCCTGCTTAAGCTCCTCCATAGCGTCGATATGCTCCATCCAGTAGGTGTCAACCGAGCGAAGAAGATATACTCTCTCAATCTCGCGCATGGTGTCGGCAGATACAAGCTCCTCATATTCGGCATAGAGCTCCATGGCTCTGTCCTTGAGGGCATCCGCAACGTCCTGCGGTGTGAGTGTTTTCAATTCCTCCTCAGAGTAGGTGAGGGGGCATTTTGAGTCGCAAAGCCAGCCCTTATAGTACTCTCTGAGGCTTGCAAGATTCCAAGACTCTCTCATATCGGGCATATAGAGAGCAACATTTCCCTCAATGGTTTTGCTTAGCATATTCATAACCGTTTCGTGGATATCTCCGCCGTCGAGAACCTGATTTCTCTGTCCGTAAATAATCTCTCTCTGACGGTTCATAACATCGTCGAACTGGAGCACATTTTTACGGATACCGAAGTTTCTCTGCTCAACCTTTTCCTGTGAGCTTTCGATTACATTTGAGAGCATTTTGTTCTCAATAGGTGCATCGGGGTCGCCGGAAAGACGCTCCATAATCGCTCTCATTCTCTCGCCGCCGAAGATACGCATAAGGTCGTCCTCGGTAGAGAGGAAGAAACGGCTTGTACCCGGGTCGCCCTGACGTCCCGAACGTCCGCGAAGCTGGTTATCAATTCGGCGGGATTCGTGACGCTCCGTGCCTATAATGAAAAGACCGCCGGCATTTCTTACCTTCTCCGCCTCGTCTTTGATTTCCTCTTTGAATTTATCATGAAGCTCGGTAAAGACCTTTCTTGCCTCCAGGATTTCTGCGTTGTCGGTTTCGGCAAAGCCTGTTGCCTCTGCAATAAGCTCGTCGGTAAAGCCCTGCTTACGCATTTTTTCCTTTGCCATGAATTCAGCGTTACCGCCTAAGACAATATCGGTACCGCGGCCTGCCATGTTGGTGGCGATTGTAACCGCACCTAATTTACCTGCCTGAGCAACAATTTCGGCTTCCTTTTCGTGCTGCTTTGCGTTGAGGACGTTATGAGGAATACCGCGCTTTTTGAGCATTTTTGAGAGAATTTCGGACTTCTCGATTGAGATAGTACCCACAAGCACAGGCTGTCCCTTTTCGTGACATTCAATAATATTCTCGATAACAGCGTTAAACTTAGCTCCCTCGGTAGCAAAAATGAGGTCGTTTTTATCCTCTCGTGCCAAGGGTTTATTTGTGGGAATCTCCACAACGTCTAATTTATAAATCTCCTGGAACTCTGTTTCCTCGGTTACGGCAGTACCTGTCATTCCCGAGAGCTTCTTGTAGAGTCTAAAGTAATTCTGGAATGTGATTGTGGCAAGGGTTTTGCTCTCGTTCTGAATTTTAACGCCCTCTTTGGCTTCGATAGCCTGGTGCAGACCCTCGTTAAAGCGTCTGCCGTACATGAGACGGCCTGTGAACTCGTCAACAATCACGATTTCTCCGTCCTTCTCAACGTAGTCAATGTCAAGGTGCATAATGCCGTGAGCCTTAATCGCCTGATTTATATGGTGCTGAATAGTAAGGTTTTCGGGGTCGGTGAGGTTTTCAAGGTTAAAGTATTCCTCAGCCTTCTTGACGCCCAGCTGAGTGAGAGTTGCGCTCTTTGCCTTTTCGTCAACTATATAGTCAATACCGTTTTCCTCAAAGAAGTCCTCCATATCCTCCTTGGCGTTAACCTCGGTGAAAACATACTTCTTCAGACGGCGCGCAAAGGAGTCGGCTTTCTGGTACATATCCGTAGACTTGTCGCCCTGACCGGATATAATAAGAGGCGTTCTTGCCTCGTCAATGAGGATTGAGTCAACCTCGTCAACAATGGCAAAGGCGTGGCCGCGCTGAACTCTCTGCTCCTTGTAGACAACCATGTTGTCACGGAGATAGTCAAATCCCAATTCGTTATTTGTGCCGTAGGTAATGTCGCAGTTATAAGCCGCACGTCTTTCCTCGTGAGACAGGTCGTGAACAATAAGACCTACGGAAAGACCGAGGAAACGATAGAGCTTACCCATCCATTCGGAGTCACGTCTTGCAAGGTAATCGTTGACGGTAACAATGTGAACGCCCTCGCCTGTCAAGCCGTTTAAGTAAGCAGGGAGAGTTGCAACCAAGGTTTTACCCTCACCGGTTTTCATTTCTGCAATTCTGCCCTGATGAAGCACGATACCGCCCTCAATCTGCACAGGGAAGTGCTTCATGCCGAGAACTCGCCATGAGGCCTCACGGCAAACTGCAAAGGCGTCGGGCAGGATATCGTCGGTGCTTTCTCCCTTTGCAAGTCTTTCTTTGAGTATAGCGGTTTGTGACTTTAACTCCGAGTCGCTCATAGCGGCATACTTTTCCTCAAGAGCCAGAGTTTTTTCCAAAGTAGGCTTTAATCTTTTTATCTCTTTTTTGCTGTAATTACCAAAGAGAGATTTTATGAAATTTCCCATAGTTGTTCTTCCTTTCGAAACAGGTAAATATATCAATAATTTCCCATTTTAATATAAATAAATATATATGGTTTATATTAGCACATAAACGAAAAAAAATAAAGTCTTTTAAGTAAAAAAATGGCTTCCGCCATAAGCGAAAGCCGAATTTTATATTCATTCTATATAGCCCAAGGCCTTTGCGCTCTCAAGCATGGCAACTCGGGCAATCGGGCCTGCGCTGTAAAAGCCGTAGTCGCCCTCCTCAACCACCACCGCAAATGCGAGAGGACAGCCCTCGTCGGTGCTGTAACCTATCATCCAGCCGTTTGGCAGCTTATCGCCTCCGACCTCGGCAGTACCCG
This sequence comes from Oscillospiraceae bacterium, assembly GCA_029007475.1. GTDB lineage: Bacteria > Bacillota > Clostridia > Oscillospirales > Acutalibacteraceae > Ruminococcoides. The sequence goes on from JAQXHW010000044.1 coordinate 7,348, forward strand.
TCTTTGCTCCCACGGTAAGTCCGGAAAACATAGAGTCGCCGTAGTAGTCGCTTATGGTATAGCGCATAATTTCCGCCATTTTATCGGCGGTTTCCTTGCTCATAAGTCTGCCTGTTGAGCCTGTGGCTGCCCCGCCTATATAGTTGGGGCATTTTGCTTCACCGCCGTTTGCAATAGCTCCGCAGAGCATAGCCATCTGAGCAGGATTTACCATGTCGGTGTACTGACCGATACCCGACCAGGCAAGCTCGTTTGCATTAGCATTTTTTACGTCGAAAAAGCCCTTTGCCGTGTTCACGCTTCCCACCTTGCAGCTTGAGGTAATTCCCAAACGCTCGGCGGTTTTCTGCATGGCCTCTGCTCCTACCTGAGTAGCCAAGTCCGCAAAGGCAATATTACAGGAGTAGGCGAATGCCTCGTAAATATTCATCTCTCCGTGATAGTCAAGACAGGTTACGTCATCTCCGCCGAAGTCCTTTTTACTCTCGCAGTAAAAGGTTAGTGAGTCCACGTCAATTCCCTTTTCAAGAGCGGCAACAGTTGTGACGATCTTAAAAATAGAGCCGGGAGCGTAGGTGCTTGAGGTCACGTTGTTAAGGTATGCGCCCTCAGGGATAGTTTCGGGTACATTTTGAGGGTCATAAGAAGGAGTGCTCACCATACAGATCACCTCGCCCGTCTTGTAGTTATAAACAATACAGGCGCCCTTTCGACCGGCAAATTCGTTGTAAACCGCGGCGCAGGTATTTGCGTCTAAGGTAAGGCTCATATCTCCGTGGGGCTTAATTGACTCAGGGAGTCCGTAGCCGAAGGTCTTAGTGTGTCCTGCAAGCTCAGCGCGGAAACTTGTCTGCAAGGCGGTAGCTATATTGTAGGACTCGTCGCCTACCGCGTGGAGCGTGGAAACCCGGGTGCTGTAATCCTCGTTGTATATTCGCACGCCGCCCTCGCTTTTTGCAAGTATAACCCCGTTTCTGTCCGTAATTGTGCCTGCGGATTTAAGCCCTCCGCCGTGCTGTAAATGGAGATTATAGGTCTGACTTGCCCACATATCCGAGTCCGTAAAGTATTTGAAGCACAGCACTCCGAGCCCTAACAAAAACGCTACGGCTAAAACAAGCGCTATTATACTTCTCGACATTGTTCTTTTCATAATCTGTCCTCAGGTTTAGTCTTGCTGTACGTCCTCTCGTCCGCCGCCTTTATGAAAGCAAGCAGTCCCCAACAGGAAAGCATACTTGAGCCGCCTGCACTGACAAAGGGCAGGGTTACTCCCGTAAGCGGCAGTAAATCCGTACAGCCGAATATATTTAGAGAGGCCTGAATAAGCATCATTGAAGCGGCACACACCGCTGAGATTGAGTAGAAGGTGCTTCTGCTTCGGCTGACCATTGAACGGGAGCTTAACACCAAAGCGCAGATAGTAACGGCGATTGTCAGGGCGATTACAAAGCCCATTTCCTCGGTGATTATACCGAAAACAAGGTCTGTTTCCGAAGCTCCGTAATAACGCAGGAAGCCGTTGCCTACACCCACTCCGAAGAAGCCGCCGGAAGCAATATAGGTCAGCACTCCTGCCTGCTGGTAGCCCTTGTCGTAGGGGTCCTCAAGGGCATGGCCCCAAGTGGCAAATCGCTCGGCAATATAGGGCTTAAAGGAGAGGATAAGCACAACCGCAAGGGCGGCGCCCACCACCGCCAAAATAACGGTTTTATAGTCGCCCGAACGTGTAATTGAAATTACGATAAAGGTGAGGAAAAAGATAAGCGCCGTACCGAAGTCACCCATTACCGCCAAAGCTCCCACGCAGACAGCAGAGAAAATTATGAATTCCAAAAAGTTCCGTTTAGTTTGCAGGTGGTCTAAAGCCGAAGCGCCTACAAAAATATATGCAACCTTTACAAGCTCTGAGGGCTGAATGGAAACTCCTGCAATATATATTCGGTTTGCGGCGCCGAATTCCATTGTACCAAAGGCGAGATTAATCGCTAAAAAGGCAACGGAGCCTATCATAACCGCCAATCGCCACTTAACGATTCTGTCGGGGTTTTTTATGAACATGAGGATTCCCATGTATAAGACAGCACCGACCATAGCGGCGATAATCTGCACCCAAGCGTCCTTGATATCCTGATTTACAAGAAGCATGGCTCCGGTGCCCGTTAAAAGCACGGCAATAGTTTCAAGCTCGAAATTACGCCTTCCGAATACACCTCTCGAGAAAGCATAAACCACCCAGGAAAAGAGGATTGTTGCGCCTAAAATCATTAAAGCCTCAGGTCTCCACATCTCAAAGGAAACGCAAAGCTCAATACACATAAAGGTATGGAAAAGGTTTACCAATATCAAAAGCAAGGGCGCGCTTACAAAGGGCCTTTTTGAGACTCTTGAGAAAAACCAAGAGTGCTTAATCTCGCCCTCAAATTCCTCACCTCTGCACAGGGTGAACAGGCTTGAGCCGACTTTGATTTGGTCGTCAATGCAGACCTTTGTGCGAGTTCCTGCCATTTCATCATTAACCATTGTGCCCGATTTTGAGCCGCTGTCGGTAACGTACCAGCCACCCTCGCGCCGCAGTAGTACACAGTGATTTCTCGACACCGTAGGGTCCTGTAAAACTATATCGCAGGAGCGGCTTCTGCCTATGGAATTTTCCCAGCAAAGCACGGGGATATTCTCTCCTGTTCTCTCGTCACGGAGCACAACAAGGGGCTTTTCCACGCGCTTTTGACGGCGCAGAGAAGCAAAGCACTCTTAGAGTATGAATATGGCAAACAGCGCCATCAGTATCCTAAGA
>JAQXHW010000045.1 GCA_029007475.1 Oscillospiraceae bacterium
GAAGCGGTTGCCACTATGGAAAAGGGCCTGCTCAAGGTTGTTTTCAAATATCCCCAGAGAGCCGTAACAGAGGGTCAGTCCTTAGTGCTTTATAGGGGAGACGAGGTTTTAGGCGGCGGAAAAATTATATAAAACACTTAAAGCATCAGCTTCACTTATAGAGCTGATGCTTTCCTTTTTTCGGTATTTTTGTGAGGAGAATATTTATTGCCGCCGAGAGTAACCCTCCGCAGAAAACGGCCAGCAAAATAAACCATGGTCTGTGCATCTTATATGCGCTCAAAAAACCTCCCGTAAGGTTTTCTGCTCCTGCAGAAAACATATAGGTAAGGTATGATGAGAGTATAGAGCCTAAGGAAAAGCTAAGAACCGCCTTAAAGGGATGAAGCAGGTAGTAGGGCACAGCAGAGACGGATATTCCTCCCACACCGAAGGCGGCACCCGAAAGGTAGGAAATTTTTTCGGCGGTATAGAGAGATTTCCAAGTAAAAAGGCAGGCTATGAAAAGTGAAACCACGGGAGCAAGGCTTGCTGAGATTACCGCCGCCGCAGGAGTGAATTCCCCTGAGCTTATCATGGCAGAGGAAAAGCTCAGGGCGGAGATATACATACCTGACCCGGGATTTACCGACACAAATACTCCTAAAAGCACATACACAAGAGGGTTTTCGTAATTCATAAGCGCACCGAGAGTCATTGTGCAGGCAGAGTTGATTATCTCTGCAATATTTCCCATGGCAAGAGTCAGAAACAGGGTAAGAATAATAGATATAAAAGCGTACAAAATATCTGATGTTTTTTTTAAGTCTCCGAAAAATATTCGAAGCAGTTTTATTGTACCTCCTGCTATTATTCCCGAAAGTATCGCGCCGAAAAGTCCAAAAGAGCCTGTGATACTGCCTGAGGGGAAGCTGTACGAATAGCCGAAGGTCACAAGGTAACCGCCAAAAATTCCTCCCGCAAGCGCGGTTTCGTCACCAAGGCTCATTGAAACAATACCGCTTACCGCTATGAACAAAACTTTAGAAAAAATATTTCCGATACTTAAAAGTATAGTGCCGAAGCCTGTGGCTTCTCCTAAGGTATCACCCGTGCCAAAGCCGAAAATAAGCTCTGACAAAAGCCCTGTTAGGAGAAATATGACCATGAGTACACAAAAGGGTATCAGAAGTATATTTGTGTAATTTTGCAGCTTATCCTTAAAAAAGCAATCTCTATGTTTAATCATCAAAAAAACTCCTCACAGTGGGTATTTTATCCCTTATGAATTTTATTATTATTGCTATTTATAGGGAAAAGTTGACGTGACCTGGAAAATATAATAAAATGAAACTGCTTGCGAGGTGTTTTATATGAGTAATATTTCAATTTGCGGACTTGTTAATATGGAGGTAACTGTGGGGATTGACTCCTTTCCCTTTGAGTACAGACCTATTGATTACCGCTTTTTCGGCGTAGCGTCTAATCCCGGCGGTGTGGGATATAATCTCTCCTTGGCGTTTAAGGCTTTGGGGGATGAGGTGAATCTCATGTCCTTCTGTGCCGATGACCCGGCAGGCAGACTCATAAAAGCCGAGCTTGAAGCAAAGGGAGTTTCCACAGATAATATTCTTACTGAGAATAAAGCTACTGCTCAGTCCGTAGTTCTTTACGATAAAGAGGGAAAGCGCTCAATCCTCTGTGATTTAACCGATAACCAGGAGCTTTCCTATCCTGAGGATAAGTTTATTGCATCAACCGAAAACGCAGATATAATCTGCCTTTGCAATATAAATTATGCCGCTTCACGCATAGAGGATGCAAAGAAAACAGGGGCACTCGTTGCAACGGATGTGCATTGTCTTTCTGATATAAATGATGAATATAATTCACGTTTTATGAAAGCGGCGGATATAGTTTTCCTGAGCAACGAAGCAATTATGGGCAGGGAAGCTGAGTTTTCTGCCGATATAATGAGAAAATACAATAATAAAATTGTTATTGTGGGAATGGGAAAAGAAGGCGCGCTTCTGCGGACCACGCCCGGCGAGGAGCCTCAGCATATACCTTCTGTTTATACCCGTCCTGTTGTGAATACCGTAGGAGCAGGTGACAGCCTCTTTGCCGCTTTCCTGCATTTTTACGCAAAGACCCGCGATGCCGAAAAATCCTTAGTAAAAGCTGCCTACTTTGCTTCGTATAAAATCGGAGAAAACGGCGCCGCAAAGGGCTTTTTAAGTGAAGAAAAGCTGCTTGAGCTTATAAATTAAGGTGATATAATGGAAAGATTTTTGCGCACAAGGGCAATTTTAGGCGATGACGCCATGGAAAAGCTCAAAAATGCCAGGGTTATTGTTTTCGGAATAGGGGGAGTAGGCGGTCACGCGGCAGAAGCTATTGTACGAAGCGGAGTAGGGGAAATCCACCTTGTTGACTCCGATAAGGTATCTGTTACCAATATTAACCGCCAGCTTATTGCCGATGACAGTACGGTAGGGCTTCTCAAAACCGAGGTTATGAGTAAGCGCTTAAAGCTTATCAATCCCGAGCTTCGAATTAAAGCCTTTAATATGTTTTATACCCCCGAAAATGCTGATGAAATCGACCTTTCTCAGTATTCATATATCGTGGACGCAATAGACAGCGTAGCGTCTAAGGTAGAGCTTATCGCGAGGGCGAAGAGTGCAGACGTGCCTATTATCAGCAGTATGGGCTTTGGAAATAAGCTGAGTCCTACTGAGATTGAGGTAGCGGATATTTCGAAAACAGAGGTTTGCCCTTTGGCAAGAACAATTCGCAGGCTCTTAAGGCAAAAGGGGATTAGCCACTTAAAAACAGTTTACTCCAAAGAAATCCCCAAAACTCCCCAAAATCCCATCGAGGACGGGGGAAAGCGCACGGTGGGAAGCGTTTCCTTTGTGCCCTCTGTGGCAGGACTCATAATCGCCTCAGAGGTAATTAAAGATATATCAAAATAAGAGCTTGATTTTGCGGTGTATCACTGTAATTCAAAAAGAAAAGCAATAAATAACGGACGCAGTTTTGGAGCCAATGTAGAAAGCCCGCAAACCCTGATGAACACTGGGCTTTCGGCACATTATCCGTGAAGCGTCAAAATCCCGAAACCCGCATTCTAAAGCGGTTTTTGCAATTTGCTTTGCAGGAATACCCCGTGCCGTGATTCCGTGATGCTTTTCTATGCCCACACTTGATGCTTTTTTGATGCTTTCTGAAAATTCTGCCCTTACTTATATTAATAACAGATGTTATTTTGATGCTTAAAAATTCAAAGGCGGTGTTTTTGCTAACATTAGCTTTGTGTGCGTTCAACTATAGTCGTAATATGATTGTTGATATTATAATCAAGGTGGTTTTAGGTTATTGACTTTCGTCGTAATTGTGGATACAATATTATTGAATGGAGTTGTCGGAGGAGAATGTATGGATTATATAGCTGAATTAACCGCAATCGCGAAATCTCATGGCGGAATTGTTGAAACAAAAATAGCGGCTGAGCAAGGGATTTCTAAAGCGATGCTTTGTAAACTATGCAAAGAAAATAAAATACATCGCATTGTGAAAGGCCAGTACATACTGCCTGATGATATGCAGGACGAGTTGTTTTCGATCAGCAAGCGTTCCGCGAATATTATTTTTTCTCATGAAACTGCACTTTTTCTTCACGGAATTTCAGACCGAACTCCTTTTGAACATACTATTACTGCACCATCGGGTTGTATTCCTTCTGCTTCAATTAAATCTGAATGCAAGGTGTATTACATCAAACCGGAACTATTTGAGCTTGGTAAAACAGTACTGAAAACACCTGCCGGTAATGATGTTCCCACATACGATTTAGAGCGAACCATCTGCGATGTGATTCGCAGTCGCAATAGAATTGGAACGGAAACATTCCTCTCAGCTTTAAAGCTATATGCAGCTAACCCTAAAAAGGATTTAAATAAATTAAATGCTTATGCAAAGAAAATGCGTGTGTCAAATGTTCTGCATCAGTATCTGGAGGTGCTTCTGTGAGTAATGCAATGAGCTTAAAAGCAAAAATTCGCAATGTTGCAAAGGAGAAAAACATACCTGCACAGGTTATTTTACAAAACTATATGTTTGAGCGTCTGCTTGTTCGACTGTCTGTTTCTGAATATAAAGAGAAGTTTGTGCTAAAGGGCGGTATGTTGGTAGCGGCTATTGTGGGGCTGGATAATCGTGCAACTATGGATATGGACACTACTCTCAAAAATCTTCCTCTCACGGCCGAAGCGATCCGCAGTGCATTTGAAGATATTTGTAACATCGAATTTGATGATGGGGTTTTATTTGAGATAGGTGCAATTTCTCCTATTCGTGAAGATGATATTTATGGTGGGTACCGGGTTATGCTCAGTGCAAAGTTTGATACCCTAGTGACACCGCTCAGTATTGATGTGTCTACCGGAGATGCAATTACGCCTCATGCAGTGCAGTACAGTTTTGCCGAAATCTTTGATGGTGAACAATCCTACGAACTGTGGGCATACAACATCGAAACTGTTTTGGCTGAGAAGGTTGAAACAGTTTTAAGGCGTGGTGTGTTCAATACTCGTCCCAGAGATTTTTACGATACCTACATACTGTCTAAAACACAGAATTTTGACAAGGATGTTTTTGTAGACGCACTTAGGGCAACAGCAAACCATCGTGGAACTACGCAGCAGATTGCAGATGTGCCTGGTATTCTGAAAAATATTGAAGAAAGCAAGGAACTTGTAACAATGTGGGATAAGTACCGTAAGCAATTCGCTTATGCTGCGGACATTGAATACAGTCAGATTATAACTGCATTGAAAACGTTGACGGAGTGACGAGGGTTATATATACAGAAAGGATGAGTTGGAGGGATGAGTTATGGCACAGGTGATAACTTTAAAAATTACTTACGCAGATTGTGACAGCAGAATATGGAGAGAAGCTCAAATTTCAGATAATTCTTACCTTAACAAACTTGGGTATATGGTGCTTGCTACTTTCGATACCCTCGTATATCATTTGTTTAGTATAGAGTACAATGGTGTGCTTTTTGAGTTACCTTCGGATGATAGAAGGATAAAACCTGAGGAGTGCCTTTTTTATGTAAAACTCAAGGATTTGAATTTAAATATCGGTGATAAACTTCAGATGATTTATGATTTTGGCTGTGAGCAAGTTTTCGATATAGAGGTTACGGATATATCGCCTATGCCAAGAGGTACAGGAACAGCTTATCCCAAAATATTGCGTGGTGAAGGCAGAGGAGTATTGGATAATGTTTCTGCGTGGGAGACCCTTGAAATTATTAAACAAATTGACAAAACAGGAAAATCTGAACACTCTGTACAAACAGAGTATGGTTCGCAGTTTTGGGCCTATCGAGATTACAGGTTGGATTTAGATAATGGTTTGCTAAAGGGAGAAATCGCACGGATTGAAGATGCGTATTCGTCCTTTGAACAGTTTATGGAGGAGTAAAAATGACAGAGTTGGAAAAAATTGCTTATGCAAAGTCTTTTATAGATAAGTTAGCAAATGGAATAAATCCTATTGATGATTCTGTGATTAAAGATGATGATATTGTAAATAATGTGAGAATCAGCCGTTGCTTCTTTTATGTGTCAGATGTTCTCAGGCAGATGATTGATAATGGTGGAATAAGCAAAAAGAAAGCTTTTATCCCTTTTGATTTAACATTAGAGGCAAGATCAAAGTTTGAATATTCTGACAAGCCTATACCTATAAGTGAAATTGCAAAGCGCCTAAACGTACTTGTTACCAATGAAAACATGAAAAAGATTGCTTATAGAGATATTGCAGAGTGGCTTGTGTCTGTGGATATGCTTTGTGTGATTACAAAGCCTGATGGTAAAACTGCAAAAACGCCCACTGAAAATGCTGAGAATATCGGTATGTTTACCGAGAAACGTACTGGACAAAGAGGGGAGTACACCGTTACAGTGTGCAATAAAAACGCGCAGATGTTTGTGGTTGATAACCTGGATGCGATCATATCATATAAAAATTCAAAGTAATGAGATGAAAAAACTAAACACCGAAAAGTTGAACTCAACTTTTCGGTGTTTTGCTATATCAGTATTCATTTACAAATTGAAGAGTCCTCGCCAAAGTGTTAAGGCTAATCAAAGAAAACCGAGAAATGGCACGAGATATAATTTTTAAGTTTGTGTAGTATTTGATGAAGAGGAAACCGCGTGCCGCAATTTCGGGTGGTTTAGGGTGGGTTTATGATTGAAACCGATGTTTACGTTTTCAGTTGTCAATGTGCATCATGCAGAGGGTGAAATCCATAATCACTGCCTTAAGTGTGGGTATGTTACCTTAGGAAAACTAAAAAGTCAAGCAGTGCAATAGATTAACATTGCAACCGTAGTCACTTGCAATGTTGCATTCTTAATTTGCAAACAAAAATACGCTCACCAAATGGTAAAGGGTTTTACCATCTGATGATAAGGAAATATATAAAGCAAAAATAATAAAATAAGTTAAAAGCCTCAGATAAGAGGATGAGTGATGTTAAGTGTTGAATTTGCAGGGTGCCAGTTGTATAATTGTTTTATAAAATATCAGATTTACGGTAGGGTACAGATATGATAAAAGAACTTATGCATGACCCGATTTTTCTTGGCGGAAAGTCAGAGATCGTAACAATAGAAGACTTGCAGACTGCACAGGATTTGCTTGATACCTTAACCGCTCACAAAGACTCTTGTGTGGGTATGGCAGCTAATATGATTGGTGTCAGAAAACGCATAATTGCATTTGATAACGAGGGTAAATATATGGTGATGTTCAACCCTGAGATTATCAAAAAATCAGGTCCTTATGATGCTGAGGAAAGCTGCCTTTCGCTTCTCGGAGGTCCTCGTAAGTGCAAACGTTTTCAGTCCATAAAAGTACAGTGGCAGACAGAGAAATTCGAAACCCGAATCAAAACCTTCACAGGCTGGACCGCACAAATAATCCAACACGAAATCGACCATTGCAACGGTGTTTTGATATAAGGTGAAACTATGCTGACATATACATACAAATCAAAGGGTGTTTTCAATTTTCAGGAAAAGCCGAAACCCGAAATTTTACACGAGCGTGACGCTATCGTTAAGGTGACTCTTGCAAGTGTATGCTCAAGTGATATTCACATCAAGCACGGCTCTGTGCCGAGAGCGGTTGAGGGTATCACGGTCGGTCACGAAATGGTGGGTATAGTTGAGGAAACAGGCTCTGCCGTCACCCACGTGAAAAAGGGTGACAGGGTTACTGTGAATGTCGAAACCTTCTGCGGTGATTGTTTCTTTTGTAAGAAAGGTTTTGTAAATAACTGTACTGATAAAAACGGTGGTTGGGCTTTGGGTTGCCGAATTGATGGTGGTCAGGCAGAGTATGTCCGTGTGCCTTTTGCCGACCAGGGACTCAATAAAATTCCAGATACCGTAACTGATAGGCAGGCTCTCCTTGTGGGGGATGTCCTTGCAACAGGCTTCTGGGCAACAAGAATCTCTGAGATTACCGAGGATGATACCGTGCTGATTATCGGTGCAGGCCCTACGGGAATATGTACTCTTCTTTGCATTGAGCTCCGCAATCCCAAGAAGATTATCGTCTGCGAAACCGACCCTAACCGTATTGAGTTCGTCAATAAAAATTACCCCGATGTGCTGACTGTAACTCCCGATAAGTGCCTTGATTTTGTAATGAGTCAGAGCGACAATGGCGGTGCAGATGTTGTTCTTGAGGTTGCAGGTGCAGACTCAACTTTCAGGCTTGCATACGAATGTGCAAGACCTAATGCTATTGTCACGGTTGTGGCACTTTACGATAAGCCACAGACTCTCCCTCTGCCCGATATGTACGGCAAGAACCTGACCTTCAAAACAGGCGGAGTTGACGGTTGTGACTGCGATGAAGTCTTAAAACTCATCGAAGCAGGCAAGATAAACACCGAACCCCTTATAACCCATACCTTCCCCTTAAACGAAATCGACAAAGCCTATCACATCTTCGAAAATAAGTTGGACAAGGTAATAAAAATCGCAATCGAATGCTGAAATATCTAACTAACAGAGGCTACTGTGTAGTAGTCTCTGTTTTTTCATTATTATGTAAAACGCAGTTGGTTTTTCGTTGATTTTGTCTACTCTAAGTTGTATAATAAAATTAAACTAACTTACTCTAAAAACACAGGTAAGGAGTACAGATTATGAAAGACACAGAACGCCGTATAGCAGCTAAAGAATTTGCAGAATATTGGAAGGACAAGGGCTACGAAAAGGGCGAAAGTCAGAAGTTCTGGCTTACACTTCTTCAGGATGTTCTCGGTGTTACCCACCCTGAGCAGTTCATTACCTTTGAAGAACAGGTAAAGCTTGACCACACAAGCTTTATTGATGCATACATCCCTGCTACCCATGTGCTTATTGAGCAAAAAGGTAAAGGCAAAGATTTGCAGAAACCAATAAAACAATCTGACGGCACATTTCTTACTCCGTTTGAGCAGGCTCGCCGTTATAGCGCAGCTCTGCCATACAGCCTGCGTCCAAGGTGGATAGTTGCCTGTAACTTCGAGCAGATTCTCGTTTACGATATGGAGAAGCCAAACTCCGAGCCTGAGCTGATTCTGCTTAAAAATCTTCCCAAGGAATTCTACCGCCTGCAGTTTTTGGTTGATACTGGTGACGAGAACATTCATCGTGAAATGGAAGTTTCCGTCAAGGCAGGTAAGCTTGTAGGTGTGCTTTATGACGAAATCTTAAAGCAGTATCATAATCCCACCGACCCCAAAACACTCCAGAGCCTTAATATGCTCTGTGTTCGTCTTGTATTCTGTCTTTATGCAGAAGATGCAGGAGTTTTCGGCGGTCACAACAAATTTCATAATTACATAAACTCCTTCCCCGCCCGTGATATGCGCAGGGCTCTGATAGAGCTTTTCAGAATCCTCGACACCAAGGATGAAGATAGAGATGCTTATGAGGACGAGCTACTCACTCAGTTCCCTTATGTAAACGGTGGACTTTTCAAAGATAGTGATATTGAAATCCCACAGTTCAACGATAATATCCGTGAGATACTTCTCAAGAATGCTAGTGCAGAATTTGATTGGTCTGACATCAGTCCTACAATTTTCGGTGCTGTGTTTGAGTCTACCCTGAACCCCGAAACTCGTCGCAGTGGCGGTATGCACTATACCTCTATCGAGAATATCCATAAGGTTATTGATCCCCTGTTTTTGGATGAACTCAGGGACGAGCTAGCTGAAATCAAAGAAATTAAAAGTGCAAAAATAAGGGAGAAAAAGATTAACGAGTATCGTGATAAGCTTGCCTCTCTTACATTTTTAGACCCTGCTTGCGGTTCAGGTAACTTCTTGACAGAAACATATATTTCCCTCAGAAGGCTTGAGAACGAAGCACTCAAAGTAATTCTTGGCGACCAGATTATCCTTGATATGGGCGATGTTATCCGTGTTTCTATCGGTCAGTTCTACGGCATTGAGATTAACGATTTTGCCGTAACTGTTGCCAAGACCGCCTTGTGGATTGCAGAATCTCAGATGATGAAAGAAACTGAGAGTATAGTACATAAGAGCCTCAACTTCTTACCCCTCAAGTCCTATGCCAATATCGTAGAAGCCAACGCCCTTCGTATAGATTGGGAAACAGTAGTATCCAAAGAAAAACTTAACTATATTATGGGCAATCCGCCGTTTATTGGTGGAATGATGATGAGCAAAGAACAGAAGACGGAAATAGAAAACACAGTTGGTAAAGTCAAAGGTGTTGGTGAATTAGATTATGTAGCTGGTTGGTATTACAAGGCAATAAATCTAATGGAAAATACTTGTATTAAGGGGGCATTTGTTTCAACTAACTCCATATGTCAAGGTCAGCAAGCTGTAACGTTATGGAAACCTCTATTTGATAAAGGTATAAATATTCATTTTGCACATCGTACATTTATCTGGGATAGTGAAGCAACAGTCAAAGCTCATGTGCATTGCGTTATAGTAGGTTTTTCATTTGCAAATTGTAAACAAAAGCAACTTTTTGATAAAGATACTGTGCGTTATGTGAGTAATATAAATTCATATCTTTCTGATGCACCTGATATTTTCATAGAAAGTAGAACAAATCCGCTATGTGATATTCCAAAAATTCGTTTTGGAAGCATGCCTCGTGATGGAGGAGGTTTTGTGCTTACTGATGAAGAGCGAGAATATTTATTAAAAAACGAACCTGTTTCCGAACAGTGGATACGACCGTATATTGGTGCATATGAGTTTATAAATAATAAATCACGTTGGTGTTTATGGCTAGTTGGAGCAAGTCCACGTGATATTAAGCAGAGTCCAACTGTAATGAAACGTGTTGAAAGTGTAAGACAATTTCGAGCTAGTAGTGTGGCTGCAGGCACAAGAAAATTTGCTGAAACGCCTACATTGTTCTGTCAAATAGCACAGCCAAACTCTGAGTATATTGCTGTACCAAAAACATCTTCTCAACGTAGAAAGTATATACCAATTGGATTCTTAGATGAAAAAGTAATTGCTAGTGATTTGCTTTTCTTAATACCAGATGCTAGTTTATATCATTTTGGAGTATTGACTTCTAATATACATAATGCTTGGATGCGAACTGTTTGTGGAAGGTTGAAAAGCGACTATCGATATGCAAAGGATATTGTCTACAATAACTTTCCTTGGCCTGAGCCTACCGAACAGCAAAAAGCAGAAATTGAAACGACCGCACAGGCAATTCTTGATGCAAGAGAGCTGTATCCTGACTGCTCTTTAGCCGACCTCTATGACGAGCTTACAATGCCGCCCGAACTCCGCAAAGCTCATCAAGCAAACGACAAAGCAGTTATGAAAGCCTATGGCTTCAAAAAAGACCTTTCCGAGTCCGCAATAGTTGCAGAACTTATGAAGATGTATCAAACATTGATTGGAGAATGATATATGTTTGAAAACAATTGTGTTGAAAATAAGCAGCCACCCATAAAAGATGCAATTATATTTGAAACGGTTGGATTTATTGGCATTTATAGCGATATTTGCGGCTTCAAAATGAAAAAAGCAGACCCCGAAAGGTCTGCGAAATAACAAAGGGAAAACGGCTTAAACCCAGTGTTTAAGCCGTTTTCACTTGGCAGGGGCAGAAGGACTTGAACCCTCGGCACGCAGTTTTAGTCACCGCGTCCGTTTAGTTTAGTATGTTCAGTTTAGATTATAAAGAAAAATACAGCTCCAAAGAGAACCGAAAAGAATATAGCAAAAACTATATCTGAGATATAGTGGACTCCTGCTAAAATCCTTGTGACAGCAAGAGTTAAAGCCAAAACCGTCAGGAAAATTCCAAAATAAAGACAGACTGTATATCCGCCCATGGCGATAATAAAAGCAGACGCGGTATGTCTTGAGGGGAAGGAGTAGCTCTTTGAATTTTTGGGGATAACCGAGGGAGCATTGTATTTTATGTAGGGTCGCTCTCTTTTGATTAGTCTGCGCATAACGGTAATCCCTAAAAATACACAGGGGAAAACTACCAAAAGACTGATAAATTCGCGGTCGATACCCTGTAAACCCTTTATAACGAGAATGACAGGAAGCGCTAATATAAATACAAAGGGAAGAAATTTGTATGCTGTTTCAAGGAGCTTCTTTGCGCCTTTGTGGTTCTCAAACCAGTTGTATAGCTTTATATACCGTGATTTGTTCATTTTCTCACCTCTCAGGTTATTCTAACACCTGAGAGGCTTTTTATCAACCTAAATCTTTATATCTACATTAAAATGCTCAAACCAGGCGTCAAGCTGAATGATATAGGCGAGAATCTGAGGGGCGCGCATAAGCTGACCGTACCAGGGGGAAGAGATACCCTCGGGGTGCTCTATAATGTCCTCGATGCCTGATTTTGAGAGAAGCTCGGTTAGTACATTATTCTTATTTAGAATATTTCTCGCTCTTTCCGATACTAACTTCATGTAGAGGGGGTTATGAGTTTTGGGATACGGACTCTTTTTTCGGTAACAGATATCGTAGGGTAGAATTCCCTCAAAGGCCTTTCGTACTATTCCTTTTTCTCTGCCTCCCAAAGCCTTTAATTCCCAGGGCATATTGTAGGCATATTCAACGATTCTGTAATCGCAGAAGGGAACTCTTACCTCAAGACCGCATTCCATGGACATTCTGTCCTTTCGGTCAAGCAGACACTGCATAAACCAGTAGAAATTGAGCATGAACATTTCTCTCATGCGTGAGGAGAGCTTTGTATCCTCAGGGAGCTTTTCTGCCAAGGCTACTGTTTCATCGTAGCGGTTTTTAAGGTACTCCTCGCCGTGAGGTAGAATACCCTTTTTCAAAATGCTTCTGCGAATTTCCTGACTTCTCGACCAAGGAAAGCACTCCTCAAAGAGTATCTCCCTGTTGTGATACCAGGGATAACCGCCGAAAAGCTCATCGGCACATTCCCCTGAGAGCGCAACGGTGAAATTCTTTTTTACCTCTTTGCAAAAGAGAAGCAGAGAGGAGTCAACATCTGCCATGCCCGGCAAATCTCTTGCAACAGCCGCCGAAGACAGGGCCTCACAAAGCAGAGAATTTTCAAGGATGACCTCATGATGTTCTGTGTCGGCACTTCTTATCATAAGGTTTATATATTCCGTATCGGCGTTAGGCTGAAAAAGACTTTTCTGAAAATACTTTGCATTATCTCGGTATTCAACGCTGTAAGTATTTAATCTGCCCTTTCCTGTGTGCCTGTAATACTCCGACGCGGTCTGAGTTATGATGCTTGAGTCAAGTCCGCCCGAAAGAAAGGTACAAAGAGGCACATCGGAGATAAGCTGTCTTTCAATAGAGTCTTTAATTAGAAAGCGTGTGTGTTCAACGGTTTCTCTCTCGGTTTCCTTATGAGGATAGGCCTTAATCCTGAAGTATTTTTCCTTTTTCAAATTACCCTTTTCAAAGACGGCATATTCACCCGGGAGAAGCTCGTTTATATCCTTGAATACCCCACATCCGGGAGTTCTTGCGGGACCTACGAAGAATATTTCGCAGAGCCCCTTTTCGTCAATGACAGGGGGTACAATTTTGCTTTTCAGTATGGTCTTAATCTGAGAAGCAAAGACTAAATCTCCGTTTTTATAGGAGTAAAAAAGAGGTTTTACACCTATGCGGTCGCGGCAGAGGAAGAGTCTTTTTCGATGTACCTCATAGACTGCGAAGGCAAAGATTCCGTTTAGTTTCTCGGCGCACTTTTCCTTGTAGCATACATAGGCCTTAAGCAGTACCTCCGTGTCGCTTTGCGTCTCAAACTCGAAGCCTTCAAGCAGCAGATCTTTTTTGAGCTCATGGGTGTTGTAAAGTTCGCCGTTATAGACAATAACGTAGGTTTCCTCACCACGTTTGAAGGTCATAGGCTGTTTGCCGTTTTCAACATCTACAACCGCTAAACGCCTGTGAATAAGAGCGATATTTCCCAGGATACTCATACCGCCCTCGTCGGGTCCTCGGTTTTTTAGAGTATCTGACATCTCGGAGAGTATATTCATCTTTTCCGATATGTCTCCTGCCTTACTTATATATCCTGCAATTCCGCACATAAAATTACCTCCTGAAATGTTTTCGCTTAAAGTTTTGCTTTTGAATAATAACAAGGAAAAGCCCCGAGGTAACAATCAGCATAAAACAGCCTAAGACGCTTGAGTGAAACTCAGGCTCGGCACATTCTACGGAGCTGAAAACAGCCTTTACATCGGGAAAAATCTTGAACAGCAAAAAGGTTATCAGGCTTGTGAGTAAGCCTTGTAAAAACCTGAATAGATAGAAATTGAGCTTTGGTATTTTTAGATTTTTAACACTCAGGAAAATCTGAAGGTGAACCGAAAGTCCCCCGAAGCCGCTGAAAAATGCAAGTAGCATGGTGTTGGGGTTTCGGCAGATTACTTTAACTCCCGTTGTGATTTCGAAGAATGCAACTAAGGGTGCAAGCTGAGGAAACGGACTAGTAAGCGAGAGATAAATTTCGCAGAAAGCCGAAAACAGCACAACTAAGCCGCAGAGTCCTGCGGTGGACTTTACTGCGCTTTCTACAGATAAGATAAGAGCTTCTCCAAAGGGCTTCAGGCGTTTTATCTCCGATTTGTTAAGTCTCTTCTCGCCCTCTGCAAATAATCTTGAAAGTACCCCCAGCAAAAGCACTGTTATAGTTTGTGCTAAAGTAAGAAAATATCCAAGCTTTAAGTTCCTTGTCATAACCGCGCCTATGTAGGTTACCAAAAATCCCGGCCCTGAGGCTACCGAAAAAAGACACATCCTGCTTGCCTGGGCTTTTGAAAGATATCCTTCGTCATAAAGGCATTTTATTGCTTTCGCGCCAACCGGATAACCGCCTATAAGACATAGAATTACCACCGCCGCGGCTTCTTTCGGCAGGTTAAAAAGAAAGCCTGTAATTCTGCTTACGAAATTCGGTATATAACTTACAAGACCTGACTTAACAGAAAAATCCGAGAGGACCATAAAAGGAAAAAGAGAGGGGATAAGTACCTGAATACATAGATATGCCCCGTTTGTACCGCCGTTTCTCGCTTCCCTCGGGAAAACAAGCAGCAAAACCAGTCCCGATATAAAAATGATAAGAGCTGAGATAAGGGCTGATTTTGTGTATGTTTTGCAAAATTTCATTAGTCTCACCGACTAATATATATGAACACTTCGGCATAA
>JAQXHW010000046.1 GCA_029007475.1 Oscillospiraceae bacterium
CTTTGCGCTACTAAAAAGCTCCTGCTTTTAGATGAGCCCACTTCAGCTCTCGACCCACTGGCTACTAATGAGTTTTACTCTATAGTTGACTCCTTAAATGCTGAGGGGGTGGCTGTCCTAATGGTTTCCCACGACGTAAACTCCGCCGTAAAGGCTGCCTCTCATATTCTTCATTTAGGCAGTGACTCCTACTTTTTCGGTACTACCCACGAGTATATTCATTCTCCCTTCGGCAATAAGCTTCTTATCTCAGATTGCCCCTGTAACGAATGCAGCCACAGAATAGGGAAGGGGGCAGTGAAAAATGTTTGAAATGTTTAAGTTTGCCTTCATGACCAATGCCCTTGTAGTCGGAGTATTAATTGCCGTGTGCTGTGCTCTTTTAGGTGTTGTATTGGTGCTTAAAAGATACTCCATGATAGGCGACGGTCTATCTCACGTAGGCTTCGGGGCTCTCTCGGTTGCCGCAGTACTCAACTTAGGCGCACCGATTTGGCTGGCGCTTCCGGTAGTTATGATATCTGCATTTTTCCTGCTTCGACTTACTGAAAACAGCAAGATTAATTCAGATGCCGCAATCGCAGTAATAAGCAGTTCCGCACTTGCAATAGGCGTTTTTATCGCAAGTCTGAACGGCACAAATATCAATCTTCAGCAGTATATGTTTGGCTCGATTTTGGCGGTTGAGCAGTCCGATATAATTGTCAGCATTATTCTCGCGGTTGTTGTAATTGCTCTGTATGTGCTTTTCTATAACAAAATCTTTGCTATTACCTTTGACGAGGGTTTTGCAAAAGCAACAGGCATGAACACCCGATTATATAATATCTTTGTATCACTTTTAACAGCGGTAACCATTGTTGTAGGTATGAAAATGCTTGGCACACTCCTTATTTCCGCCATGATAATTTTCCCTGCGCTTACCTCAATGAGAATCTGCAAGCGCTTTTTATCGGTAATCCTAACTTCCGTAGGAGTATCTGTATTTTCGGTAGTCTCAGGCCTTTGTCTTTCTTTTCAAACCGATACTCCGGTTGGAGCTACAATCGTAATAATTAACCTTATAATTTTCCTTATGTTCTTATTGATTTCAATAATTAAGAAGAAGTTGAGAAAATAAGCTAAACCCTGCCTCGCGGCAGGGTTTTCTCATTAAAAAATATTAGCGAGAGAGGGCCTTTCGTTGTCGAATAGTGACTCAAGCTCCCTTTTCGTTTTCTTGCAGTTCGTGAATACCTCTGCATCCTCTCGATACTCAATGTAGTCTGCGATTCCCGCAATATTTACGCCTATTTCGCTTACATAATCGTGATAGAGAAGCATATCTACGTATTCGAGCCTTTGATTCCAGCCCTTATCGGCTTCTTTTGCAAGCCTGAGAGCTTCCTCGTAATCTTCATTAGCGTAAGTTTTTTCTATTTCATCCAGTCTGCCGATGAATTCTTTTACTGTATTTCCTACATAGACAAATTCGCATACACAAAAAGCTGTCACAAGAAAAAGAATTACAATAGCTGTTTTAATTCTGTTCATCTTAGCACTTCCTGATTATACTGTATTCTTTGAGTCTGTTCGAAGTCATCATCATAACATCCTTAACCTTTAGTCCCTCTTTAGCTAAAGTGTCTTCAATCCATGCTTTGTCCACCCTGCAAAGCTCCATTGACGCCGACAGTAATTCACCGTCGCTTATAAGCACAGCCTCAATACCCGAATCCTTGACCGTGAGAGAAAAATCCTCCATACCCGGCGTACGTTTTTCAGGCTTCAAAAGAAGGCTGATTTTTCCGTTTGTCTCCATAATGCAGTATTGAACGTCACAAATGCTGAAAACTCTTTCCTGTCTGAGAAGTACCGATAAGTCCTCTGTGGTAAGTCTGAGTTTTTTTAGGGTTTTCTGCTGTAGCTTACCGTCAGAGATAAGTATTTCCGGCTTACCGCAGACTAAATTTCGGAAAGTAGGCAGCTTCATCATCAGTATGCTGATAAAAATTTCTGCACAGATAAGCACAAGAATCGGTATAACACCCGACATTAGCGACTGAGAATTATTCTGCATTGGGATAGAGGCGATATCCGCAATAATCATGGTAATTACAAGCTCCGAAGTCTGCATATCGCTAAGTTGTCTTTTGCCCATAATTCTAATTGCGAATATTACGAAACAGTAAAGGATAATACTTCTGATAACCGAGATAATCATAATTTCACCCCGAGTAGTATTCGTAGGAAATAGAGAAAATATTCGTAACAATTATTTGCATAATTTCTGCATATTTTTTTGAAAACCCCTTTTAATTTTCAGCGTAAAGTAGTATAATAATTTGGAATTATATTTATATGTAATTAATAACTATAATAAATAAAAGTGGTGAATGAAATGAGCGTCGAGTTTTCCGTCTCCCTGAAAAAAATAATTAAAGAAACAGCTCTTGATACCTACTATATGCCCGGTGATCCCGAGGAAATATTCATTACCACAATGGATATTGACCGTCCCGGACTTGAGCTAACCGGCTATCTCGACTTTTTTGACGAGAAGCGTATCATGGTTTTCGGCAATACCGAGTATTCATATCTTGAGCAGTTTTCTCTTGATAAGCAGTTTGAGATTATAGATAAGCTGTTCTCGAGAAAGCCTCCCGCAATAATTATTGCGAGGAGCCACGAGCCGTCCGAAGCAATAAAGAAATCTGCCGAGAAGAATTCAGTGCCTATTCTGACAACTGCCGAGACTACATCCGCTATGTCCGCTTCTCTGATTACTTTCCTCAATGCCGAGCTTGCGCCCAGAATTACCCGTCACGGGGTTTTGGTTGAAGTGTACGGCGAAGGTGTGCTTCTCATAGGCGACTCCGGTGTAGGTAAGTCCGAAACTGCAATAGAGCTTATTAAGAGAGGTCACCGGCTTATCGCAGACGATGCTGTTGAAATCAGGAAAGTTTCAAACCGCACCCTTGTAGGCTCATCTCCCGATAATATCCGCCACTTTATCGAGCTTCGCGGTATCGGAATTATTAATGCCCGTAGAATTTTCGGTATGGGCGCCGTTAAGCTCACTGAAAAGATTGACATGGTAATAAACATGGAGCCATGGGACACCGAGAAGGTATATGACCGTATCGGTATGGATAATACTTATACAGAGATTATGGGTATTCATGTTCCCATTATGACCATTCCCGTAAAGCCCGGCAGAAACCTTGCGATTATAATTGAGGTTGCGGCTATGAACAACCGTCAGAAGAAGATGGGCTATAATGCGGCTCAGGAGCTTCTCCAAAATTTGGGAATGGACGTGGATGAAAATACAATCCAAGAAAAGAAAGTGGAAACCGGATGGGACGTTTAATGAAAATTGTTGCAGATTTACACACACACTCAATAGCTTCGGTTCATGCTTATGCCACAATTAATGAAATGGCACAGGAGGCTGCCGACTTAGGACTTTACGGCTTTGCGGTAACCGACCACGGAATAACAATGCACGGCACACCCCACCCTTATTACTTCATGAATCTCTGTGCAGTACCGAAGGTGTTCAGGGGTGTTAGAATAATAAAGGGTGCGGAAGCAAATATCTTGGACAGATTCGGAAATCTTGATGTGGAAGCCGAGGTTTTAAGCCGAAATCTTGAGTTTTGTATAGCTTCGCTGCACATGCCTACTTTTAAGGACGAGGTTTCCGTTGAGGTCTGTACCGAAGCCTATCTTAATATTGCCGAAAACCCCAATGTAAATATGATAGCCCACTCCGGCTCGCCTTATTTTAAGTATGACTACGAAAAGGTTATCAAAAAATTTGCTGAAAAGGGAAAACTTATTGAGATAAACAATTCCTCGGTAAAGAATAAACCCGATTTTCTTGTGAATTGCATTGAGATTGCAAAGCTCTGTAAGAAGTACGGATGCAGAGTATCCGTTGATACCGACGCACATTTTATTACTCAGTTAGGCAGGGCCGATGAGTCGCTGAGAATGCTTGAGTCAATTGATTTCCCCGAGGAACTGGTTATAAACGCTTCTGTGGAGAATTTTGAAAAGTATCTGAAAGAGCAAAACATTTCCCTAAAATAAGGAGAAAACATGAACAATTTGATCTTCAGTGAAAAACTCAATAATCTGAATATTTCTTTTACCGAGAATGAACCTATGCGAGAGCATACAACCTTTCGCATCGGCGGACCTGCCGATTACTTTATTACTGTCAATAATACTCATGAGCTGATAAATGTAATTAGTACCTGCAAAGAGCATGAGATAAAGTATATGCTTATTGGTAACGGCAGTAATCTTCTTATTCGCGATGAAGGCTTGCGCCTTGCGGTGATTAAGCTGGGCGGAGCGTTCAAGGAGATAAGCCACGAGGGTGATGTTATCCGCTGCGGCGCAGGAGTTACTCTCTCAAAGCTCTGCTCCTACGCTCTTCAAAATTCACTCTCGGGACTTGAGTTTGCTTTTGGTATTCCCGGTACTGTGGGCGGCGCAGTTTTCATGAATGCAGGAGCCTACGGCGGCGAAATTAAGGATGTACTTCTCACATCTACGCACTTAACCGAAAGCGGCACTCTCGAAACCGTAAAGGCTGATTGCCTTAATTTAGATTACAGATACAGTTCATATAAAGATAACGAAAATATAAT
>JAQXHW010000047.1 GCA_029007475.1 Oscillospiraceae bacterium
GTTTACCTTTCCTGCTTTTTGTGTTATTATTTAAGTGACTCATATTGATATCTCCGTTTCTGTTTTGTTTGGTCACTTAACATTATATCAGAGATGTCTTTATGAGTCATCTTTTTGGTCATTTTATTTTACAACTTATCCTTTTATATTAAAATTTACAATATAGAAAGCTGTTCGGCAGTATCATCAGCCGCAGGCAAAGCGCCTAAGGCAGGCAGTGTGCGGGTACGGTAGCGAGCAGGCTTTGAGAAGGTGCCCTCAGCATAGGAATTAAGAGACATAAGCCGCTGTCCTTTTTTCAGCTTCATAACCGCAACACCCTGAGTAGTTCTTGAAGTTTTCAGATTAATTGCACCTGTGTGGAGCAGCAACATTCTGCCTGAGGAGGCCACGAGAAGAAGTTCCTCATCCTGAGGTATATTCATAACTCCTACCAAGGGAGACTTATCGGAATAAGCATTTGTAAGACGCTTACGGTTCGTTTTAGTTTCGTAGGAATCGAGGGGGATTTTTGCCACCTTGCCGTTTTCAAAAGCAAAGATAACAAATCCTTCGTAATTCTTAGTAATAATCATACCCACAGTCTGCTCGCCCTCGTCCATTGAGAGCTTTGCGGGAATATAATCACCCAGAACGCTTGCCTTTGTGTCGGAGAAATCCGAGATTTTCGACTTATAAACCTGTGCCTTATCGGTAAAGAACAGCACATCCATGTTATTGGTGGTTTCAACAGTCTGCAGGATTTCGTCTCCCTCTTTGAGCTTTTGCTCACCGCTCATACGAAGCGACTGAGGTGTTATCTTTTTGAAGTAGCCTTCTTTGGTAAAGAAAATGTTTACGGGATAATCGGGAATTTCCTCTGATATCTCCTCGAAAGCCTCGTCCTCAAGGTAAAGAATCTGAGTTTTTCTCTCCTGTCCGTATTTATCGGCTACCTCTTTGAGCTCCCTCACGATAATTGTCTTAATTCTCGATTTGCTTGCGAGAATTGCCTCAAGCTCTTTAATTGACTCCTCTAAGTCGTCGATATCTTCGGTGCGCTTCAAGATATTCTCACGGTTCAGGTGACGAAGCTTAATCTCGGCAACGTATTCTGCCTGCACTTCATCAATACCGAAACCAATCATCAAATTGGGAACAACTTCCTTTTCCTGCTCGGTTTCGCGTACAATGCGCACAGCCTTATCAATATCAAGGAGAATTTCTCTTAAACCGTAGAGAAGGTGGAGCTTCTCCTTTTTCTTATTTAGCTCATAATATGTCCTTCTGCGAACACACTCAACTCTGAAAGCTATCCACTCGGTCAGAAGGTCCTTAACGCCCAACACCATAGGCGCACCGCCGATAAGGATATTGAAATTGCAAGAGAAAGAATCCTCTAAGGGTGTGAATCGATAAAGCTTTTTCATCAGAAGTTCAGGGTCAACACCGCGCTTTAAGTCAATGGTAATCTTAAGTCCCTGTAAGCCTGTTTCGTCTCGGACGTCAGTAATTTCCTTAATTTTTCCTGCTTTAACAAGCTCGATTATCTTCTCGATAATAGCCTCTATTGTGGTTGAGGGAGGAATTGAGGTAACATCAATACAGTTATTTGCTTTATCGTAGGTATACTCAGAACGAACCTTTATAGAGCCTCTGCCTGTTTCGTAGATGTCATGAAGTGCCTGCTCGTTATAGATAATCTGACCGCCTCCTGAGAAATCAGGTGCAGGTAAAGTGCTGTAAACATCGTGATTTTCATCGCGGATTAATGCCGCTGTGGTTTCGCAGATTTCACGCAGATTAAACGAACACACTGAGGACGCCATACCAACGGCAATGCCTGTATTTGCGTTTACAAGCACCGAGGGAAAGGTAACCGGCAAAAGAGTAGGCTCCTTCATTGTGTTGTCATAGTTATCTACAAAATCAACGGTATCCTTATCTATATCCTTGAAAAGCTCATTACATAAGGGGTCGAGCTTTGCCTCGGTATATCGGGGTGCCGCCCATGCCATATCACGTGAGTAAAACTTACCGAAGTTACCCTTTGAGTCAATAAAGGGATGCAGAAGTGCCTCATAGCCACGGGAAAGCCGCACCATAGTATCG
>JAQXHW010000048.1 GCA_029007475.1 Oscillospiraceae bacterium
GACCTTTTACTTTGAATAATATTGAGAAAAACTAATTCCGTTGACAAAAGGAGAAAAGCTCTGTATCATATAAATATACCCCATGGAGTATACAATAAGGAGATTTTTTATATGACAAACTGTATGGATACCGAGGCTCTCCATAAGAGACTCAGAAGAATAATAGGACAGGTACAGGCTATCGACAGAATGATTGATGAGGATATCCCCTGTGAGGATATTCTTTCTCAGATAAACGCGGCGAAGTCGGCGCTTCATAAGTGCGGACAGGTTGTGCTTGAGGGCCATATTCGCCACTGCGTAAGAGACGGAATTGAGCGCGGCGACGCCGACCAAACAATCGAGAATTTTACCAAAGCCGTGGAGCGATTTTCCAATATGGGATAATCCGCTGTTAGATTATGGAGTAAGAGCTTTAGGCTTCTTTGTAGGTTAAATACCCCAAAAAACCGCTGAGAGAGAAAAACTCAGCGGTTTTATTGCGTCCGAAAATAAATATACTGATTCCTGACAGAAAATAGAGCGCAAAGATTGTCTGCTTTTTATTGGGGATCGGTATTAGTCGTTAATCGCTTCCTCGAAAGCGGCTTTAATTCCGCAGCCGTCGTCGTGGAAAATATGGTTTTGGCACATATCGTAGCCGGGGAGAATATTACCCTCTACAAGCACGGGACCCTTTGGGGTGATTGCAATATCCCAGCCTGTGTAGCGGATACGGTTATCCTTGAGAGCGGCCTTAAAGCACATTTCGACAGCTTCCTTAAAGTATGGTACCCTAAAGCCCTTGAAAACAAAGCCGTTGTTTGGATGAGTAGTGTAATAAGAAGCGGTTTTATCGCAGAAAGCAGGGTGGGTTATTTCTCCCTCGTTTGAGAGGAGAGTATACATACCGCCGCTTGTGACGTTGTCAACGTCGGTGTTGCCTGCGCCGATTCGAAGCAGAGCGTAAATCAGATGGGGCTTACCGCTGTCGCTGACAATAGTGCAGATTCGAATAGTGTTAACACTTCTTGAGCAGAGCTTTTGCATCTCCT
The DNA here is from genome assembly GCA_029007475.1 of Oscillospiraceae bacterium. Taxonomy (GTDB): domain Bacteria; phylum Bacillota; class Clostridia; order Oscillospirales; family Acutalibacteraceae; genus Ruminococcoides. The sequence goes on from JAQXHW010000048.1 coordinate 1,035, forward strand.
CATGCTGTGGGATAGCTTCCTCGCAGAGATACATCTTGCTCTCCATAAGCTCATTGTATATAGCGTTAAGGTCGGCGTTTTCAAGAGAAACCTTTTTAACGCCTAAGCCTCCGAAAGAGGTAGGCTGCTTTGCAAAGAAGCAGTCCTTACCCTTGCAGAAATTTTCAAAGGCGGTAAAACCCTCCTGCAAATCAACATAATCTCTGCCCAAAAATTCCGTAAAGGTCTTGCAGAAAACGAGCTTGTCGTCAAGGAGGGGATATGCCTCCTTCTGATTCATACGTCTTGCCATTTTGATGTTATCGTCCCAAGTCATAAACGTGAGACGTTTATCTTTTTTAATAAAGGCAAAGCCGAAGGTCATATAGTCAAGATAGCCGATTCCGTAGCGAAGCATAGAGTAAATCATATTGAAGAAAAGCCAAACCCGGTTTTTGCCCGACTCCTTGTGGACATAGTTAAGATTTCTGAAAAATCTCTTGAAGCTGCCTGTGGCAACACGGCTAAAAAATATTTTAATCTTTCCCATAAGCACACCTTCTTTTATACTATGTGATAATTATAACTGATTTTAAGGAAATAACAAGTATAAAATGAAAGTAACCTGATTTGTGCTAAAATAAAATTTGCATAAACATATTGACAAAACTCCTGTTATGCATATAATATACATATACCCCTATGGGTATATAAGAGAAGTAAACATCCTTTGCGGTGTGAGGTCAATACGCTACCGCAGGTTTTCTTTCGGCAGGAAGGTCGCTTGACCGCGGGGAGAACTCCACCGTGAAACAGTTTTACTTAGAAAAAAATTTCCGTCACGGTTTGCCGTGACTTTTCAGGAGGTACTATGAGTAACGAACACAATCACAGCCATAACCACACGGAGGATTTACACGGCCGAAACGTGCCTTGCGGACATAAACACGAGGATGAGCATAATCATAGCCACAGCCACGAGGAAAAAGGAAATTCATGGAAAATACTCCTTGCTTTTATACTTAACCTGAGCTTTTCTGTATTTGAGCTGATAGGG
>JAQXHW010000049.1 GCA_029007475.1 Oscillospiraceae bacterium
GCTCCTACTGAAATACTTGCCAATCAGCATTTTGCGACTCTATCAAAGCTCTTTGAGGATACGGATATTAGGCTTGAGCTTTTAACAGGAGCACTCTCGGCCTCAAAGAAAAAAGAAGTGAGGGAGAGGATTAAAAGGGGAGAGGCTCAGATTGTTGTGGGTACTCATGCCTTAATTACCGAGCAAACCGTTTTCGAAAATCTTGCTCTTGCTATAACCGACGAGCAGCACCGCTTCGGCGTCTCTCAGCGGGCAAAGCTGCTTGCGAAAGGCGAGTCGCCGCATCTTTTGGTCATGAGTGCAACTCCCATACCGAGAACCCTTGCTCTAATTATTTACGGCGACCTGGATATCTCAATAATTGACGAAATCCCCCCGGGACGCAGTCCCGTTAAGACCATGCTTATAAATTCCGAGAAGCGATATAAAGCTTACGGCTTCATTAAGGACGAGATTGATAAGGGCAACCGCGCATATATCGTCTGTCCTTTGGTTGAGGAGGACGAAAACTCCGACCTTGCCGCCGCTGAGGAATATGCCGCAGAGCTGATGCTCACAGAGTTTTCTCAGTATCCGGTTGGAATTATTCATGGCAAGATGAAGTACGCGGAAAAAGAAAAAGCCATGAGGAATTTTGCACAGGGCGTCACAAAGCTGCTGATAGCAACTACTGTAATTGAGGTAGGAGTTGATGTACCCGAAGCTACTGTAATGATGATTGAAAATGCAGAGCGTTTCGGACTTTCTCAGCTTCATCAGCTCAGGGGACGTGTGGGCAGAGGAAAGGCAAAATCGTATTGTATCCTCCTTTCCGACAACAGCGGCGAAAAGACTCTCGACAGACTCTCCGTAATGTGCTCAACAACGGACGGCTTCAAGATTGCCGATGAGGATTTAAGGCAAAGAGGTCCCGGAGATTTCTTCGGAGAAAGACAGCACGGACTACCGAAGCTGAACATAGCTGATTTTTCCGATATGGACGGAGTTGCCCTTTCTCAGCAAATCGCCGAGGAGATTTTAACTGACAGCCCCGATTTGTCCGATGAAAAATATAGGGGACTGAGGGGCGCAATCCGCAGACTTTTTGACTCCGCCGATTCCCGAATGAATTAATTTTAGCTTTTCGTAAAGAAACGTGGTTTTTCGAAAAAAAAAGCGAAAAGACTGACGATAATAATTGCAAAGAAAAACACCTGATGCGACCGAAATCACATCAGGTGCAGTTTTTATTTTGGAGCTTTATCAGCCGCAGCTTTCACAGCCGCAGCCGTGCTCGTGGTCACATTCAGCAATAACTCCAATAATGGGAGTGGGGTCGATGCCCTGCTTTGTGTAGTAGTCAGCGAGAGCGGCTTTGATAGCCTGCTCAGCCAAAACAGAGCAGTGTACCTTTACCGGGGGAAGTCCGTCGAGAGCTTCCATAACCGCTTTGTTGGTGAGCTTGAGTGCCTCGTCGATTGTCTTGCCGCGAATAAGCTCAGTAGCCATGGAGCTTGTGGCAATAGCCGCACCGCAGCCGAAGGTCTTGAACTTGCAATCGGTGATTACGTTGCCCTCAACCTTGATGTACATTCTCATAATATCTCCGCACTTGGAGTTACCAACCTCGCCAATGCCGGAAGCATCGGGAATTTCGCCTACGTTTCTGGGGTTAGCGAAATGGTCCATTACTTTTTCGGAATAAGCCATATATATCCTCCTGATTAGTTATTTTCGTTATTTATTTTATCCCAAAGGGGAGAGAAGCTTCTGAGATAGTTTACAATTTCGGGAACTACCTTGAGAAGATAGTCGATATCCTCCTCGGTATTGTCGTCCGAGAATGAGAGCCTGAGACTTCCGTGAGCAATCTCGTGAGGAAGACCTAAGGCAAGCAGAACGTGACTGGGGTCGAGACTGCCAGAAGTACAGGCAGAGCCTGAGGATGCGCTTACACCTGCAAGGTCAAGTCTAAGCAGGAGACTTTCGCCTTCGATACCCTCAAAGCACATATTCACGTTGCCGGGGAGTCTGTGTTCTTTGCTTCCGTTAAGACGGGAACGTTCAATTTTAAGAAGTCCGGATATGAGCCTGTCCCTCATTTTAGTGAGTCTTTCGGCTCTTTCACTCATTGTGGATATTGCAAGCTCCAAAGCCGTTGAAAGACCTACGATACCTGCAACATTTTCGGTACCTGCACGGCGTGAACGCTCCTGTGCGCCACCCTCGATGAGATTGGCAACTCTTACGCCTTTACGGATGTATAAAGCGCCGCAGCCCTTAGGACCGTGGAACTTATGAGCTGTCAGAGACATAAGGTCGATATAGTCGTCCTGCACGTTTACGGGAACGTTTCCAATAGCCTGAACTGCGTCGGTGTGGAAAAGTACCCCTGCCTCGCGGCATATTTTACCTATTTCGGAAATAGGCTGAACTGTGCCGATTTCGTTGTTTGCGTACATGATTGTAACTAAAGCGGTTTCGGCCTTAATTGCCGCCTTAACGTCCTCGGGTTTTACCAAGCCGTCGGAATATACGTCAAGGTAGGTGATTTCAAACCCCTCTTTTTTGAGAGCCTCGCAGACATGAAGAACTGCGTGGTGCTCAAATTTAGAGGTAATGATGTGGTTTTTTCCCTTAGCCTTCAGAAGCCTGCAAACGCCCTTAATTGCCCAGTTATCACTCTCGGAGCCGCCTGAGGTAAAGTAAACCTCATTTGCGCTTTCTGCGCCGATGAGCCGTGCGATGTTAGCTCTTGCTTCTTCTACCGCTTCCTTAGCCTGTGAGCCAATGCGGTAAAGGCTTGAGGGATTGCCGTAAACCTCAGTAAGATAGGGCATCATAGCCTCTAAAACCTTAGGTGACAGGGCGGTGGTTGCCGCGTTGTCTGCGTAAATCTGCATATATATTTCTCCTTAAAGCAAATAAACTTACATAAATTTTTGAGACTGCGCTACTGCCAAGCGGTCGCATCTCTCGTTTTCGGGGTGTCCTGCGTGCCCCCTTACCCAGTTGATTTTTACATCATGAACATCACAGAGCCTTAAAAGTCTCTCCCATAAATCGGGATTGAGTGCGGGGTCTTTTTTGTTTCGCATCCAGCCGTTTTTTTGCCAATTCTTCGCCCAGCCACGCTCAAGTGCGTTACAGACGTACTGAGAGTCGGAGTAAAGGATAACCCGACAGGGTTCCTTTAACAGCTCCAAAGCGCTTATGACAGCCAAAAGCTCCATGCGATTGTTGGTGGTGTTTTCCTCACCGCCGGATATTTCCTTTTCAGTGCCCTTGTACCTGAGAATAGCGCCCCAGCCGCCGGGACCGGGATTTCCTGAGCAGGCACCGTCGGTAAATATTTCCACCTGTTTCAAAAGCGGCACTCCTTTAGTGTTTGATGAAGTCTTTGAGCCAAAACTTTAGTTCAAAATCAACCACCCTATATTATAACACTAAAAAATCCTTTTGCAACCATATTGTACCCATAATTTGAGAATTTTTCATGAATTTCTCATTATCTCATAAATCTTGCGAAAGTTGTCAATAATAAAATATACCCTTTGATTTGCTATAATTATGATAATATATAATTTCATATAATAATTGCCGACTTGCCTTGACATAGTAAGCATAAAAAGGTAAAATAAAGTGATTAATTATGTTAGGGCAGTAGGCTCATTTGAGTATGCTAAGATTTTAATATTGACTTTATAAGCGGAGAGTACCGCTTTATATACTTTACATATAAGCCCTATATCCGCGGTTTTCTGCTCAGAGAAAATTGCCAAAGGGCAAAATTTTAAGAAACGGAGGGTCGTTGTGTCACAGAAAAACAACGCGAATAAGATTAAGAAGCCTCAGGACCAAAGCTACTTTGAGAAGCCCAAGGCTCAGAAATTCAAGGCGGCAAAATCGAGAAAGCCTCAGCCTAAATCAAACAAGCCCATGGATATGGAGCTTGAGGTAATTACTCCTTCTGCTCCTGTGAAAAACGTCAGACAGAAAAATCGCTCTCAAAGCTATAAGGAGTACGCAAAGAATCACGGAGAAATCCCTAAAAAACAGGAGAACGGCAAAAAAAATAACTACAAGGGCAACTCAAAAAAGAACTATTATAACAAGGCTAAAAATCAGGAATCTCAGAATAAGCCTCCGGTAAGAATTGCATTTTTAGGCGGTCTTAATGAGATTGGAAAAAACATGACGCTCTTTGAATGTATGGGGGATATGGTACTGCTTGACTGCGGTATGGCATTTCCTGACGGCGATATGCTGGGCGTTGACCTTGTTATCCCTGATTTCTCTTATGTTATTGAGAATAAGGATAAGCTCAGGGGTATTGTAATCACTCACGCCCATGAGGACCATATCGGCGGTCTGCCTTATCTTCTCTCAAATGTGAACGTTCCAATCTACTCAACCTCTTTAACTAACGGAATTATCGGTAATAAGCTCCGTGAGCACAGTCTTCCGAAGCCTGCCGAGCTCAATGAAGTAAAGGCAGGACAGAGAATTCGCTTAGGCTGTATTGAAGTTGAGTTTATACACGTTAACCATTCAATCCCCGATGCCGTTGGCGTAGCACTTCATACTCCCGGCGGTACTATTGTTCACACAGGTGACTTCAAGGTTGACTATACTCCCACCTGGGGTAAGCCTATTGACCTATCGACCTTTGCTCGCTTAGGTGACGAGGGTGTGCTTTGCCTTATGGCTGACAGCACCAACGCTTCCCGTCCCGGTAATACTCCTACCGAGAGAACTGTTTCCGACAGCTTCGATAACCTTTTTAAGAAAGCCGCTAACAAGAGGATAATAATTGCAACCTTCGCTTCAAACGTAGGACGTGTTCAGCAGATTATTAACTGTGCCCATAAATACGGCAGAAAGGTTGCCTTCTCCGGCAGAAGCATGATTAACTATATGTCCGTGGCAACCGAGCTTGGATATCTCGAAATTCCCGAGGGACTTCTTATTGATATTGATATGCTGTCCCGCTATACTCCCGAGCAAACCGTGCTTATCACCACAGGCTCACAGGGTGAGCCTATGTCGGCGCTTTCAAGAATGGCATATTCCGACCATAGAAAGGTCTCCGTAGGCGAGGGAGATTGTATTATTATTTCGGCAAACCCGATCCCCGGTAACGAGCGTACAGTCGGAAACGTAGTAGATGAGCTTCTCAAAAGGGGCTGCGAGGTTATCTACGAATCCATGTATGAGGTACACGTATCGGGTCATGCCTGCCGGGAGGAGCTTAAAATTATTCAGTGCTTAACAAAGCCTAAATATTTTATTCCCGTACACGGCGAGCAGAAGCACCTAAGAAGTCACAGAGAATTAGCTGTCTCTATGGGTGTTCCCAAAGAAAATGTGTATATCGGTGACGTAGGTAAGGCTGTTGAGCTTACCGACAGCTATATTAAAGAGGTCGAAAATGTACCTGCAGGAAAGGTATTTGTTGACGGTTTGGGTGTAGGCGACGTAGGAAGCATCGTGCTTCGCGACAGAAAGCACTTAGGTCAGGACGGACTTATTATTGTTGTTGCATCCTTAGATGTTTACGACGGACACGTTATCAGCGGTCCCGATATTGTTTCCCGCGGTTTTGTATATGTTAAGGAAAGCGAAAACCTACTTGATGAAATTCGCAGGGTGAGCCGCGAAACTCTTGAGGACTGCGCCAATAAAAATGTCGGCGAATGGTCTGTTATAAAGAACAGAATCAAAGATGCGGTATCTGCTCTTATAAGCGAGCGCACAGGCCGCTATCCCATGATTCTCCCGATTTTAATGGAAGTTTAGTGTCTGAAACTAAAGCGAGGCGGAGTTTTTACACCGCCTTGCAATAAAGACAAAAGGAGGGTATAAGTGTGAAAAGAAATATTTGGAAAACAGCGCCCTATCTCGGACTCTTTTCCCTTGTGATGATTGTGTTTGCGTTTGCTTCGCTGTTTTTCAGCACCACATTGTTCTTTATCGAACTCGGAATTGCCGTAGCAGGCGTTGTAACATCTGTTCTCATTTATACTCGCTTTGACCACATGGTGAGGAATACCGTAAAAAGCTCCGTTGAGAAAAGTGTGGATAAACGCTATCTTGACCGTTTCGGGTTTCCTGTGGTTGCAGTTGACAATGACTATTTAATTTTGTGGTACAATTCCGCTTTCTATAAGACTATCTGTGAGGAAAACGATGTTTACGGCTACTCGGTGCTAGAGCTGCTTTCTACCCACAGCGTCGAGGAGCTTTGCAGCAGTACAGGCGGAGACGTAGAGTTAGGAGAAGCAAAATACACCGTATATGCTAATTCAGTTGACAGCGGCTACATTCTCTATTTTTTTGACGATACATATTATAAGAATATCGAGAAGGAGTACAAGGACACCCGTCTTTCCGTTGCTATGGTTGTTATTGATAACATCGAGGCCTATGACGACGAGGATGAGGATGACGAGGTACAGATTCAAATCCAGGTTGAGTCCCTTATACAGAGATATGCCACTGAGTACAATGCTCTCTATCGCAAAATGGGACGGGGCAGATATATCCTGATTATCGAGGAGAGAGAGCTTGAGAAGCTAATCGAGAATAAGTTTGATATTCTTTCTAAGGTAAGGAGTATTAAGGTAGGCGACATGTCTGCCACGATTTCCGTGGGTATCGGCAGAGGTGAGGAAAACCTCCGCAAGAGTCAGGCTGCCGCCAAGAAGGCTCTCGATATGTCGCAAGGCCGCGGCGGTGACCAGGTAGCAATCCTCACCGAGGGTGACTACGAATTTTTCGGAGGTAAGTCCTCGGGAGTTGAAAGACAGAGCAAGGCGCGGGTAAGAGTTATCACCAAGTCGCTTATCAGCGCTGTTGAAAATTCCGATAAGGTCATTGTTATGGGGCATAAGTTCTCAGATCTTGACTGTGTGGGCGCAGGTATCGGACTTTTCGGCGCCATAACTTCCTCTTTCGGAAAGCCGGTTCAGATTGCCGTGAATTATAATGATTCCATGGCAAAGGCTCTGATTGATTTCTATAAGGACCAGTGCCCGCAGGCTGTATTTGTTTCCCCCGAGGAGATTTTACCGACAGTTACCGATAAAACTCTCCTGATTATTGTTGATACTCAATCAACAGGCAGACTTGAGAGCAAGGCTCTCTTTGAAGCCTGCAATAATATTATTGTAATTGACCACCACAGAATGAGCGTTGACCATATTGAGAATACCGTGGTATTTTTTCATGAGCCCAGCGCGTCCTCTGCGTCTGAGATGGTATGCGAGATTATCGACAACTTCCCCGAGGATAAGCTGAAAAAGGCCGAGGCAGAGGCTCTTCTTTCGGGAATTATCCTTGATACAAAGAACTTTGTTATTAATTCGGGAAGCCGTACCTTTGAGGCGGCGGCTTACCTTAGAAAGCACGGCGCGGACACAGTTTCCGTGCGCGCACTTTTTTCTGAGTCCATAGAGATTTACCGCAATAAGTACAAATTGGTTTCCACGGCGAGAATCTATAATAAATGTGCTATTGTAATTGCAGATGAGGAAATGAACGATATCCGTTTAATCGCTTCTAAAGCCGCCGACGAGTTGTTGGGGCTCAAGGGCGTAAACGCGTCCTTCGTGGTTTTTCCCACTCCCGACGGTGTGATAAATATTTCTGCAAGAAGCTACGGCAAGCGCAATGTTCAGCTTATTATGGAAGCTCTCGGCGGAGGAGGTCACCACTCTATGGCGGCGGCTCAGCTTAAGGGACTCAGCTTTGAGAGTGCAGTAAGAAGGCTTATTGAGGCCATAGATAAAAATTAGATTTCATTGACTGCTTTGCAGTCGGAAAGGTTAGGTTAAATTATGAAAGTAGTTTTACTTCAGGACGTTAAGGGTCACGGTAAAAAGGGCGAAATGGTAAATGCCTCCGACGGATATGCCAGAAATTTCCTTTTACCCCGCGGTCTTGCAAAGGAAGTTAACGCTCAGGTTATGAATGAGTTTAAGAATGCCGAAAACTCGAAGAAATATAAGCAGGAGCAGGAAATCCAAAAAGCAAACAACGCAAAGGCACAGCTTGACGGCAAAAGCTTTGTTATTAAGACAAAAGCAGGAGAGAGCGGAAAGCTTTTTGGCAGTATCACCACCAAGGAGGTTTCTGCTGAGATTAAAAAGTCAATGGGTATTGATGTTGACAAAAGAAAGATTCAAATGGAGGATATCAAAAACTGCGGAAGCTACTCAGCCGTAGTTAAGCTATATTCCGGAATTTCCGCAACAATCACCGTTGAAGTTACGGCGCTTTAATTCTAATTATTTTTAAGGAGGAGCAGTCATGGCTGATTTTACTCCGAAATTTGAATATGACGGCTTGAGCCTGCCTTACAGCTCTGAGGCTGAGCAGGCAGTATTGGGTGCGATTATCTATGAGCCGGAGCGTTTTGCTGAGGTAGCTGAGATTCTAAATACCGCAGACTACTTCTATATTGCTCTGCACAGACTAATTTACAGCACCATGCTCTCTATGTTTACCTTAGGCAAGAGCATTGACTTCGTGACTCTTTACGAGGAGCTTCGCCGTGAAAAGGATTTTGACCCCACCGAGGGCAAGAACTATCTTGTAAGACTTGTTGACAACTGCCCCTCTACTACCAACGTGCATATCTACGCGAAGATGGTTAGGGATAAGTACGATGTTCGTCAGCTTATCAATTCCGCAAGGAAAATAATTGACGAGGCAACCTCTAACGAGCATAGCTCAGAGGTGCTCATCGACAGCGCCGAGCAGATGATTTACGATATCCGCAGAGGCAAGAGCATTTCGGGGCTTCAGCGAATTGACGAGGTAGTGCTTCAAACCTTTGACAGACTTGACGCTCTCAACAGAAACGACCCGGACCTGGTTCCCGTTTCCTCAGGCATCGGAGATTTAGACAGAGTTATTACGGGTCTTAATCGCTCTGACCTTATTCTCTTGGCTGCCCGACCCGGTATGGGCAAGACAAGCTTTGCGTTGAATATTGCAAGAAATGTAGCAGGTCCTCAGCAAAAAACAGTTGCTTTTTTCTCTTTGGAAATGAGTAACGAACAGCTTGCGTCAAGACTGTTATCAACCGAGGCCTTGGTTGAGGGCACAAAGCTGAGAACAGGTAAGCTCTCCGACGAGGAATGGCAGAGAATTATCGGAGCAGGTGATATACTTTCAAAGATGAACCTCTTCCTTGACGCCACTCCCGGTATTACCGTACCTGCAATTAAAGCAAAACTCAGAAGGCTTCGCAATCTGGACCTTGTTGTTATTGATTACCTGCAGCTTATGACCACAGGAAGACGTACCGACAACAGAGTTCAGGAGATTTCCGAGATTACCCGAAGCCTAAAGATTTTGGCAAAAGAGCTTAATGTTCCCATAATCTGTCTGTCGCAGCTTTCCCGTGCAAGCGAGCAGCGTGCCGACCATGTACCTCAGCTTTCTGACCTCCGCGACTCAGGTTCAATCGAGCAGGATGCAGATATCGTGCTTTTCCTCTACCGAGAAAATTACTACGATAAAGAGGGTACAGCCGAAGCAAGTCCCACCTCTGACAGAAATTCCGCCGAGTGCATAGTTGCAAAAAACCGTCACGGCGAAGCGCGTTCGGTAAAGCTCCATTGGCAGGGTGAATTTATGCGGTTTACCGCGCCGGAGAATAACCGTGATTAAGAAAATTAGAAAGACCGTTTCCGGGCATAGGCTAATCAAAAGCGGAGACAGTATAATTGTCGCTCTTTCGGGAGGAGCCGATTCCGTAAGTCTGCTCCACGCGCTTTTAGAGCTAAAAGGTGAAATGAGTCTGAAGATATATGCCGCCCATGTAAATCACAATATCCGCGGTGACGAGGCTTTCAGAGATGAAAGTTTTGTTCGTTCAATTTGTGCAAATTGGGATGTGGAGCTTTTTATTAAGAGCGTTGATATCCCGAAACTCTCTAAG
>JAQXHW010000050.1 GCA_029007475.1 Oscillospiraceae bacterium
AATTAGTTTTTCTCAATATTATTCAAAGTAAAAGGTCAGCGGCTGAGTCGCTGACCTTTTTATTCAGAGTAGATTATTAAGCTCTTTCATTTTATCCGGAGTTGGGGTAGGGATATCCGCAAAAGGAAATTCCTTGCCCTCTTTTTCGTATTTCACGGTGCAGATTTTCTTAAAGGGTAAAAGCTCGATTTTTTCAACGTTTTTATATTCCTCAGCAATACCCTTGAGCCTTAAAACATTCTCCTCGGTATCGTTGAGAGTAGGAATAATCACCTGACGGAGAACTGTGGGTATGTTCTTTTCCGACAGAATTTTTAAGAAATCCAAGGGTCTTTGCATAGAACAGCCTGCATATTTTTTATACTGCTCCTCGTTTGTATATTTTATATCAAGAAGCACATAGTCCGTAAGGTCTAAAAGCTTACTCACCTCATCATTCATAACGCTTCCCGAGGTATCAAGGCAGGTGTTTATGCCTTTTTCACGGCACAGCGCAAAAATTTCTCCTGCGAATTTCGCCTGTAAAAGAGGCTCCCCTCCGGTTAGGGTAATTCCCCCTAAATCTCCAAAGTACTCCTTGAACCTCTCGCACCTTGAAACTATCTCCTCAGGGGCAAACTCCGTGCCTGCGCCTACTTCCCAGGTTTCGGGATTGTGACAGCAGCCGCAGCGGAGATTGCAGCCTTGCAGGAAAACAACAAATCTCACTCCGGGGCCGTCGAGAGTACCCATTGACTGAATTGAGTTTACAAAGCCTTTCATCACATAGCCTCGTGGAAGGTACGGCTGATAACTTCCCTCTGCTGCTCTCTTGAGAGCTTATGGAAGTTTACGGCATAGCCCGAAACACGGATTGTAAGGTTGGGATAGGCCTCAGGATTCTCGTAAGCCTTTATGAGAGTTTCGCGGTTTAGTACATTTACGTTAATGTGGTGAGCCTTTTTCTTGAAGTAGCCGTCGAGAATTGTAACAAGGTTTGAAACCCTCTCCTCAGGCTCACGGCCTAAGGTTTCGGGAGTAATGGAGAAGGTGTTGGAAATTCCGTCACGGCAATCGTCATAGGAGAGCTTGCAGATTGAGTTAAGAGAAGCCAACGCGCCGTTTTCCTCACGGTTGTGCATAGGGTTGGCGCCGGGAGCAAAAGCCGCACCCGACTTTCTGCCGTCAGGGGTAGCGCCTGTATTCTTGCCGTACATTACGTTTGAGGTAATTGTAAGTACGGAAAGAGTATGAACAGCACCGCGGTATGCAGGAGTTTTGCGAAGCTCCTCAATCATCTTATGAGTCATTTCCTTAGCAATAAGGTCAACTCTGTCGTCGTCGTTTCCGTATTTTGGGAAATCTCCCTCTGTTTCAAAATCAACAATAAAGCCGTTTTCGTCACGAATGGGCTTAACATTTGCGTACTTAATAGCACTCAGAGAGTCGGCAACAACAGAAAGTCCGGCTACACCGAAAGCCATAAAACGCTCCACGTTGGTGTCATGGAGTGCCATTTGCGATTTTTCGTAGGCATATTTATCGTGCATATAGTGAATGGTGTTCATGGTGTTTACATAGAGGTGGCAAAGCCAAGGCATATAAATATCCATTCTTTCCATCACTTCGTCAAAATCCAGCTTCTCGCAGTCAAGAACCGGCATCTGAGGTCCGATATGAATATTGCTTGTGGTGTCGTATCCGCCGTTTATGGCAATAAGCATCAACTTTGCGAGGTTAGCCCGTGCGCCGAAAAACTGCATCTGCTTACCAACCCTCATAGCGGAAACACAGCAGGCAATAGCGTAATCGTCGCCGTAGATAGGACGCATTAAGTCGTCGTTTTCGTACTGGATAGAGTCGGTGTCAACAGAAACCTTTGCGCAGAATTTCTTGAAATCCTCAGGCAGGTCATTAGACCAAAGAACGGTAAGGTTGGGCTCGGGAGATGAGCCTAAGGTATAGAGGGTGTTGAGAATTCTGAAGCTCGACTTTGTTACGAGAGTTCTGCCGTCCTCGCCCATACCGCCTACTGCCTCGGTTATCCACATAGGGTCTCCGCCGAAAAGCTCGTTGTATTCGGGAGTTCTCAGGTGACGTGCCATTCTCAGCTTCATAACAAAGTCGTCAATAAGCTCCTGAGCAGTCTCCTCGGTGAGAGTTCCGTTTGCAAGGTCTCTCTCAATATAAATATCAAAGAAGGTTGATACTCTGCCTAAGGACATAGCGGCGCCGTTTTGCTCCTTAATAGCGGCAAGGTAGGCAAAGTAGGTCCACTGAATAGCCTCGTGAGCATTCTTTGCAGGCGCGCTTATATCACAGCCGTACATAGCCGCCATTTCTTTCATGTAGCCGAGGAACAAAATCTGACGGTAGAGCTCCTCCTTAAGGCGGATAAGCTCCGTGTCGAAGTGTCCGCCATCAAGGGCCTTTTCATCGCGCTTCTTTTCCTCTATGAGCCTGTCAATTCCGTAGAGGGCAACTCGCCTGTAATCGCCGATAATACGACCTCTTCCGTAGGCGTCGGGCAGTCCTGTGATAACGTGACAGCGGCGGGCAAGCCTCATTTCGTCGGTATATACTCGGAAAACACCATCGTTGTGGGTTGTGCGGTATCTAAACTCATTTTCAATCTGCTCGGAGAGCTGATAGCCGTAAGCCTCGCAGGCCTGACGAACCATACGCATACCGCCGAAAGGATTTACTCCGCGCTTTAAGGGGCGGTTAGTCTGTAAGCCTACAATAAGCTCCTTATCCTTATCAAGATAGCCGGGGCTGTAGCTTGTAAGGGAGGATACGGTAACCGTATCAACATCCAAGACGCCCCCGTACTGACGCTCTAAATCGAAGAGAAGCTGGAGCTTTTTCATAAGCTCGCGGGTTCTGTCTGTGGCGTCTGCCAAAAAATCGGCAGAGCCCTTATATTCCTTATAGTTCTGCTGGATGAAGTCGCGAACATTAATCTCGTCACACCAAGCACCTTTATTAAATCCATTCCAATTTGTATGCTCCATAAACACACACTCCTTAGAGAAATTTTGCAAAACAAAAAGGGCAATTCAGCATTGTTATGCTGAATTGCCCAGACGGTCGGCCATAGTTCCTCATACTTCCTCGCAGTGCTCTGCAAAAATCCGTCAGTTGTATGAGTACACATAAATGATAACTCAGAAAGGGTATTTTGTCAACAAGGCGAAATGAATAAACTTATGGCAAATATTACGGAGGAACTCTGCGAAATGCACATTTTGTTTTATTCTATGCTCGCAAAAAACGGAGAATAGTTGAAATTTCTCGTAAAAAGCCTGCCGAAATCCGTCATGTTTTCGCCGTTTTTATTATGTCAACGCTCTGAAACGTTATTCCTTAAAGAGTTAACTCTCAAGTTCACTATTAATCCATATTTCGGTAATAATTGTTCACCGATTTTTCACCGTGCTGTGATGTAAAATTCAACCAAATATATTATAGTTATCTTGCAGTCAAAAAACAAGCTGACCGCAGGCTACTGTCCGCCCATGGCAATTTTTTACTAAGCCCCAAGTGACAGACAACAGGCAGCGCATAGGATACCTACTATGCTCAACATATATGAAAGCAAGAAGCAAAAACCACTTTTTCCTTACCTCACTCCTCAAAAGCAAGAGAGCTATGGCTTTTCGGTCATAGCTCTCTTGTCATATAAAATTTAATCTATACCTGCTCTTGGAGCAACGGAAACCTTTAGGGCTGTCAGAAAAGAACCTCCCAATACAAAACGGGGAGTTATTTCCGTGCTCTAAAGGCAGCAACATGAAAAAGCACGGGAGTTTCGTATCAAAACCACCGTGCTTCTTTGGTTGCTTCGGTGCGATTTGAACCAACGACCTCCGGGTTATCGCTTCGCGCCGGTCGCCGTCGCGTGTCGTGGTTCTTCGCCTCGCAAGCTCGGCTCGCTCCTCTCGCGCTTTGGGCGACACCGTTTGCAAAAATAATCCACCGGATTGTTTTTGCTTCACTATCCCAACGAGCTACGCTCATCGGTCTCATAACCCGGAGAGGAAACAGACTTTATGTTTCTTATTAAAAAAAACAGCAGCCGACATTGTCGACTGCTTCTTTGTGGAGCCTACAATAAGTTGATACAATTTTACAGCTTAATACATTGCAACACCTATTGTTACAATGCCACACCAGCTACGCGGGCACTGGTGGAAATTGGCGTTTCCTCAACTGTCATAATGTGTCTTTTCCATTTTTGCGGAGATTGCATTCCGGAAAATCGCCGTCTTTTAATGAGGTGTATCGCAGCACACTCCATGTGCTTTTCAACAATATAGTATTCATCTGAATTAAACCTATAACAGGCTCC
>JAQXHW010000051.1 GCA_029007475.1 Oscillospiraceae bacterium
AGGATTGCTGTATTTATTATTAGCATACGCAATCTGATTTGTCAGCTTTTCCATACCCATAACACCGTTTTCGTGCTGTTTGAGATAGGATGTCTGAACAACAACGTCATCTCGCGTAACGTCAGCAGTGGCTACATAGTAAACCATCTGCTTACCGTCCTTCGCATAGGCATAATTAATAGACTGTTCTATGCCCGGAGCGAGGGTAGACTCAGTATGCTTGAATACATCGTGAGTCTCTGACTTGTAATCTGTGGTTGCTGAAACCGCTACAGCAGCCGATGAAAGAACCATCAAGGCACTCAGAACACAAGCCGTAACTTTTGAAAATCTTTTGATTTTCATGAGATTTCCTCCTTTTTTGTTTTTATATCTAACCCAAACGGGTACAGAATACTACTTAGTATTTTTTATTCTCACTTTGCCTTTGGGCAAACTTTCCAAATAATCCGTATAGGGACGGTTGAGGTCACATATTTCGTAAAAATGATGTCCAACCTGCTGGTCCTTTGGTAGTTCAGCTCGCCAATCACCGTACTTTTGTGTTAAATATTCATCGTATTTTTCCGGCACACGTACTTTAAGCCCTTCAAATTCTGCCCATGCTCCTTCACCGTATTGCGCTCGTGGAGCGTACTCAAGCTTGCCCTGCCAATTACCGTGATTACAAATTATATCGGAATGTTTTCCCCTGTATTTTGTTAATGAATTTTCAAACTTATGTACATATTTTTGTATTTTTTCGGTGTCGTTGAAAAATGAAAAAAAACTTTTTATTATCCTTCCTTTCAAGCTTCTCTTTATATTAAAGAATGCCAAAAGGCGCTGATAATAGTATTGTTTCTTTATTTCCAAGATACCTTGGCTAAATCTGCCTTCAGGGTATTCGTCCAAGGGAAAAATATCAATAAATACACCGTGGTTAATGGGAAACCTTGATACGCTGCTTTCAATATATGTTGAATTAGAATCTCGGAGTTTGGAAAAGACATGTAAATAATACTTTTCGCTGTGCCAATTTTGCAGGAATAAACCTTCTCGTAGAAGATTCGGAGCTTTTGAGATAAATTTTTCGTAATCCTCTCTAAACAGAGCTATGTCAATATCGTCATCCCAGGGAATGAATCCACCATACTTAACTGCTCCCAACGCACTTCCGCATACTAAAAAGTATTTAATTTTTAATCTGTTACAAATATCGTCAACTGCTTTTAGCAATTCAAATTGACGTTTCTGCAGTTCTGTCATAAATTCTCCTAAACAGTTGGTAGTATTCCATAAACCTGTCGTCTTTGCCGTAGGATTTTGCTCTGTCAAGACAGGAATCAAAAAATAGATCTTTGTTTTCACAAACACTTATTATTCTTTTTTCCATCTCATCAATATCGTCTGTTTCAACGACATATCCGGAGGATTCATCTATTATTTCAGGACTTCCTCCGGTTCTGAATGTTATTACAGGCGTTCCGCAAGCTAACGATTCAACATTTACAGTGGGAAAAGTATCTTCTCGGGTTGGATTTACAAACACATCAGCCGCAGAATAAATTTCCGCCAACTCTTTCCGGTTACTTGTGCGGTGAATCGAAATTACAGACTCCGGCAGCAAAGCATCAGTGGAATTATCGGTACCTACCAGAATTATTTTGTAATGTGAATCCAGCCTTTTGGCAAGCTCAATAAACACATCCAAGCCTTTCTTGTTATTCCATCCCAAGGATACGCCCAAAATAATTTTATCAGTATCACTTAACCCCAGTCTTTTTCTTAAGTCACTCTCTGTGGGCTTGAAAACCTCAAGGTCAATGCCGTTATTGATAATTTGTACAGGGTATTTACTCAAATAAGATTGCTTTATAATTTCAGAAAGCCATTTTGACGGTGTCACTATCGTCATATTCTCTATGCCGTTAAACCACTTTTTTTTCATTCTGTACATAGTCTTTGATGTATCTAAAATAGATTTCGGATACTCTTTATACTGGGCACAGTCAAAGCATCCGCTTTTCCATCTATCGCAGCCAATCATTGTAAAATGAGGACAATGTCCTGTTATTGACCAACAATCATGTAATGTCCAGACCACAGGAATATTATGTTTTTTTATAAATTTGAAAAACAAGGGAAAATTAATATACCATCCATGCAGGTTATGAATATGGATAATATCAGGAGAAAACTTTTTTACTTTTCTTAAGAACCTTAAAGTCGAAAAATAAGAAAAATACCCATGCAATCCCGTTAACCTATCCATATACATATGAAAGGTTTTTTCCGGCAGGCTGCCAATTAATCTCCAATTTTTGTTATCGCTTTTATGCCAGGAAAAGCCGGTAAAGCATAAGGCCTTCATTCCCTTATTCTGCGCTAAATCGGCAATCGAAAACATTATTTTTCCTGTACTTCCGTAAGGAACAGAATTAACCTCAAGTAATCTCATATCAAACTCAGTAAAGTATTGTATTGCCAAAAATCTTCCCAAAGAGGATTTGTAAAAAACGAATAGTATCTGGCAATGTATATTAATAATATTGCCGCAGGAAACAAATACACATTGAAGATTCTGTCCCACTTGCCATAATATGTTTTTAGGTTTGTATAGAATATTGCCGGCAGAGCAACAACAGAAAAAATATCAAAGTACATTTGTATTCTTGTGAGCATTGCTAATCTAAATTCAAATACTGCCAAAATCATCGAAACAAGATAGAGCTTGCTATACATCAGTTTCTTACCGGACAATTTATAAAGGTTTATGACAACATATATAAGAGAAACCAAAGACAAAAGCGTAGCACGTAATGAATTTCCGGTTGAATCCGTGTATAAATAATTATACTCTTTTTCATCAAAAATAGACAACACAAAAGATATGCTGTTATTAAACAAACCGGAGTCAATAAAAAAGACTAACAAGACAACAGAAATAATTACGCCGAAAAATACATTTATTCTCTTATCATTAATAATTACATAAAAAGGCAAAAGCACCAAAGCAGAGGTGTGGAAAATACTTGCAAGCAGTATCAATAGCAAATAAGGAACCAGCTTGCGTTTTCCTGCAAAGTACGCTGCTGCAATAAATAATGCAATTGCAATAGACTGGCGCATAGCACTGAGATTTATTAAAAACAAATACGGATTGATCACAAAAATCAATACTGCCAGTCCATAGCACTGTTCTTCAACATTATCTTTTATTAATAAATAAACGCTGCACAAAAACAAAAAACTGATGACCAAAACCATAAGATAAAAACTCGGCATGATCATATTAAGCCAAGTAAATCCAACTTGACTTTTGAAAGGAGAAGCTCCGCCGATATGAATCCAGTTGTACCACGTATAGTAGGATTCATAATCGTTACCATAATTGTATCTTATTGAAGAAATAACAAACAAAGAAAAGAACGACAAAAAAAGAAAAAACTGTTTGTACTTATTTATCCATGCCGTCAGAGCAGACAAAAGCAGTGTTAGGTGTATCATCAATTGTACCTATACCTTTCGACATCTCTACAATATTACAGATAATATTTTTAGAATTCAAATTATTCTTTGCATATTCAAAAAACGCCTTTTTTCTATTCTCATTTTCAATAGAATCCCTTATGGCTGATTCAAAGTCGTCAAAAGAATCTAATACAACCAAAAACTTTTTATAAATCTCAGGCATACCGTCTAAAAAAAACGATATAACAGGCTTTCCGCTCAACAAGTATTCTATGATCTTTGATGGAAAAGAGTACTTTGTATACTCTTCATTATTCTGTCTTGGGTTAACAAGGATATCAGCAGAGTTTATGTACTCTTTCGCCTTTGATACCGAAACCTGTCCTTTATACTCAATTCGTTTGTCCGCGGCTGCTGCGTTAATAACAAAATCTCTTGCATCACCATCGCCGCATAGTATGAGTCGATAATTAGGATTTTCAATTTTCATGAAAGCATTAACTAAATCATTTATTCCAAATTTAGCATTCAACTTACCTGTATATACTATCCTGCATAGATTATTGTCAGATACCGATGGCGTCGGATTCTCGGAAACATCATCAACAATTCCCTCAACAACCATATAGGGTCTATTACCTACAAGCAAGATCTCTTTCATAGACTCAGTCAACAACACAAATGAATCAACAGAATTAATAGATTTGTACATTTTTCTAATGTCGAATCTCTTTGTGAAATTATAAAATCTCCTATGTCCCTCATTTAGGTTCATATATTGGGGTAAGTCAGGTACAATGAAACAAATTTTGCTTTTAGGTCTGAGCTTTTTTGCATACTTAGCAGCTTCAAGAAAAGGAGTGTGCGCACAATATACCATAATTAAGAATTCTTCCTCACTTTCATGTGAGAAATAATTCTTTATTGCTTTCTTCATTGACCTTTCTCTGGAGAGATTTCTAATGCCCCATATATTATTAAATGGCACATATTGGAATTTGTTTTGAGGAACGGCAAAGCTTTTGAACCTCATTTTTTTATATCGTATAGGGTATGCCCCTATAAAAGGCGCAGAAATAATTTTGTATGGATAGCTATTCTTTTTCAATCCGTATACTAACTTTTTCTGAAAAATATTAGCGGATTGTTCAGCACAGCCAATAGTATTATTTAAGATCTCGTTTTCATTCTCATCAGCATATACTCCGCAAAGAAAAAGAATTTTCAAAAAATCACCTGTTCAAAAGAATTTTAACGCTTGAGATCGGAGAGATAGCAAATGAAACGGCAGAATATAGAATAAAAAGAGCATAATTCTTCATTCTTAAATATGCGTAAGCCAAAACTGCAAAATGCCGCACTTTTATATACCGTTTTGACTTACCGTTCATTTCGTTAAAAAAGGTTTTCTTATAATTATATAATACCTTTTCTCCCGATACTTTTCCATCTCCGTACGACATCCCGTTATTATCCGTATGCACATAAGCCTTGATAAAACAATACGGAACATAAACAAATTTTCCGCCTGATACAATAGCCTCTTTCATCAGATAAAATTCGTCGCCCGAATCCATAGGCGGAAAGCACCCTATATTCAATAAATACTCTTTCCTAAA
Organism: Oscillospiraceae bacterium; assembly: GCA_029007475.1. GTDB lineage: Bacteria > Bacillota > Clostridia > Oscillospirales > Acutalibacteraceae > Ruminococcoides. The sequence continues at coordinate 5,073 of JAQXHW010000051.1, forward strand.
CATCAGGCTATCCGTACCGGTCATATTGTACATTAAATGGTACTGCAACAGAACTTTTGGATCGGTTTCCTTAATATAGTTGCGTATTCTCTTGTCCAGCAATTTGTCTTTTTGAGAATACAAATATAAATCAGTAATGCTGTAATCAGCTCCGCTCTCTATCATATATTGTAGCTGATTATCAATCTTTTCCGGAAGATAAATATCATCATCGTCCAAAAAAGTAATATAATCTCCTTTTGCTGCACGAATTCCTACATTTCTTGATTCTGCTGAACCAAGGTTCTTTGAATTACAAATATAGACAACTGAAGGATACTCATTAATTATGTTTTGAACATGATTGTTCCACTCTATATCAGCGTTATCATCAACTACAATAATCTCTACCGGAGAATAGCTTTGTGATAATAATGAATCAAGAGAACTACGCAAAGTATCTTTTCTTTTGTATGTAGGTACAATAACACTTACAAGAGGTTTCATTTACTAACTTTCTCTTTCTCTTCTTTATTGGTCTCATCTGCCCGGCCCTCAACAACGCCTTGTTGATTAATTACCGCTTTGAACGTGCCGAAAAAGCACTTACAATCAAATCGAAAACTAATGTTATTGGCATACTCTCCGTCAAATTTTGCTTTCACGGGAATTTCCAGCTCATCACGACCGCTTATCTGAGCCAAGCCTGTCAAACCGGGTTTTACATCATTAGCACCGTATTTGTCTCTTTCGGCAACGAGATCATCTTGATTCCAAAGTGCAGGTCGAGGACCAACGATACTCATTTTTCCAATTAGAATATCCCATATCTGAGGGAGCTCGTCCAAACTTGTTTTTCTGAGAATTTTTCCGACCCTTGTAATATACTGTTTGGGATTCTCAAACAAATGCGTGGGAATATCATGGGGAGCCGAAAGCTTCATGGTACGAAATTTATGTAGGTTGAAAATTTTCTTATTTTCTCCGACTCGCTTTTGCGTAAAAAACACAGGTCCGGGATCATCTAAAAAAACAGCTACTATGATAAAGAGGTACAGCCATGATAATAGAACCAAACAAAAAAGCGAAAAAACTATATCAATTATTCGCTTAAAACATTTTTTATACATTCGCTTACCCTCATTTCGCTGTAGCGCTGACATTTTTACTATACTACAGAGTCTATAAAGTTTATTATTTCAAATCACTACATAAAGACTATATGTCTTTATTTTACAAATTTCGCATAAACGGTAATAAAATAACGAGTAGTTATTTTTGGTGTATTCATTCAATAATAAATACAGAACTTCAAAGCCCATTCTCTGAAGTTCTGTATTAAAAAAACACAATAAACAATTATAGATAAGTCTATGGCTTTATCTATTTTATTTATCCATTTGAACGGGTATATAAAAATTATCTATAACGATTTCCTTTATTACAGAATCATCCGCCTCGAACTGAATATGATTATTAACTACAGAGGTATTTCCTACAAGCTCAATAATCTGTTCCTGCTCATATTCGGAAATCTTCTCGGATATTTTTGAAAACAACGACGTAGACATATCAGTTGTGAGATATTCATCAATCTTTAGAACAGTATCTTCGACAGACAAAGAATCATTGTTAATCATCTGCTTAGCAATCTTTATCCATTCGGAAATATACTGCTTTTGACGCTGCATTCGATTTTCGTTTGTGCTGTCGGGAAGTCCGTATCTGCTTCTGATATAATACTCTGCCTGTTTTCCTTGTAGCGTCATCTGTGTACCCTCAACCATCGAGGAATCTATTGATGTCAGGTCATCAAGCAAAGTAAGCTCAACACCGCCAACTGCATCATTCAAAATCGTTATTGCATCCAAAGAGATAGCGGCGTAGTGGTCTATGTTTACACCATAAAGTAAATTTGACACAGCTTCCGTGACGTTAACGCAACTGTCACTATTTCCGGTGCCGTAGGTATGTGCAAGGGCTATCTGCACATAAGCCATTCCGGATTTCTTGCCGCTTACGGAATAAGTCTGAACATCGGTCATAGTATCTCTGTTTATAAGAATCGGAGTTACCTTTTTTTGCGCATTATCAATCACAACAAGGAGATTAAAGTCATTCTGGCTATCATTTCTAAATGAATTATTCTCAATTTCCTCATTGTCATATTTATCCGTACCTATGAACATAATTGTTTCTATATCCGGCTTCAACTTGTAGGCAGTTCCATCAATATAAATTTCGGAAGAATTGACAGGTGTGACCGGGACATCATTTGTGTTTCTGTTTGCATCCAAAAGATTGAGGAGTAGCATAACAGCCACAACAAGAATTAGAAACAAAACTATGCCGAGAGCAATTTTCAAAAATTTGTTTGAAATTCTAAATGATTTCATAATTTATTAAAATCAGTTTTCTTTTTTAGTACGCTTGCTTTTTGTATACACAACAACTAATAATACTGCACCTACTGCAAAAAGAACACCAAGCGAAATAAACAGTCCTGTAGTATAATCACTTGTCTGAGGTGACTGAATTCCCGGATCATCGGGGGCTGAATAGTTGCTCTTAACTAAGGCAATTTGTGTAGGGCCTGTAAGAGTAAGAGTTACAATGTTTCCGTTTACTGTATAATCCTTACAAATAGCCCACTCGTTGCCCTGTAACATAAGAAGGAAAAGGAAGGATTCGTCAACGTTAAGCTGTACGGTGAAGCTTCCTCCATCTTCCAAGAGCTCCAAATACTCATCATCAAGACGAATATCGAAAAGCTGTGATACAACTAAGTCCTTTATCTCAACGTCAAGGTTATTATCCTTAATATAGTCGGCAATTTCCTTAGAAAGTTCTCCTAAATCATCGGTAGCATTAATCTGATTGAAAGCACTCTGCAAAGCATTCTTTACTTTATCGGGAGCACTGTTCATACCCGATAAAGGAGTGATAATAATCCCCCCCTGAGCAACGCTACCAGTTTCGTGACCGTTTTTGTCGTAAATAATCGCAGCGACGCTATTTCCGTTGCTATCGGTCTGTAAAACTACTTTGGGACCGTCTTTTACATCAACACTGGGAACAAAAGAATCCTGTGCCGCAGAGACAGATACTACTGCTGTTAATGTAAGCAGTACAACCATAATCATTGTGAATAATTTTTTCATAGTTTTTCCTCTCCTTAAAAAATTTAGTAAATCAATTATATTCTACAGTAGAACTTAAAACACCCATAACCAAATAGCGCTTTTGATTGCCGCTATTCATACAGGTTGACAAAACAAGAACTTTATCGCCGTGAAAGGGTTTTCTATCTTTAATGTATGTTGAGCTCACGGTTCTGTAATTATACAGCTCATCGAAGAACTGATTAAACACATAGGACTTTTCAAAAGGATAATAATATAAAAGATGGAAACTGTTGTAAGGAGTAGCTGCGAAAATCTTATATCGTAGTTCCTTATGGGGAGTATAAATCAAAATTTCATCGTTCTCTCTCAGGAAATCCCCGTTTGAATAATAGGACTGCAGCTTGCCAAACATATCCCCCGAAAGCATATCGTGACCGTAAAGCACCGTCACCGGATCTTCAAAAGACTTTGTGTTATACTCCTTTTCGGAAAAGATTGCCCCGTTTGAGCTATAATTCCCGTCACTGTCGTGGTTGAGATAGAAAGCATCGTCATTCTCACTCTGCAAAACAGGATAGCTTATATTCGTGCCGGGGATATCAATCCAAGCATAAATATCTGAATTAATACTCTTTAGTGAAGCAAAATCAACAGGACACTTCTTGTCAGCAACCATATTGCCTGCGTTTGCTGTTGAATCGGTATTATCATCAATCGCCACAGGTCTTTCGGGAGCAAAATCTGCAGTTTTGGGCTTAATTAATAAGGGTTTAAGTCCTAAGAATAAAAAAGTTGCAGACAGAAACAGACACAACACAATTCCAATTATCAGAAAAAATCTTTTTTTCACAAGGTCACTTCCTTATAAATATGTGACTTTGTATAAAGCAGACATCACAAATTTATTTATGCTTTCTCCCGTAGCCGTAGCCATAGCCGTATTTATAGTACTTTTTGCTATAGCTCTTATTCTCCGGGGTAGCCCCGTTATAGACAAAGCCTAATATTTTATCCTTTACCACGCTTAACTGACGCATTGAATCGGCCAGTAAGCTCTGGGTACATAGGCCCTGTCTGACTACCACAATCATTCCGTCAACATCCCCCGCAACTACTAAGGCATCGGAAACCGAAGAAATAGGCGGTAAGTCGATTATTATATAGTCATAAGTTTTCTCAAGAGCTTTTAAGATGTTTTTGAACCTTTTTGTACCCAAAAGCTCTGAAGGATTAGGAGGTATGCTGCCTGCTACAATGATATCGAGATTATCGTGAACAGGCGATTTTCTAATTGCGTCTTTGCTTAAACATAAGCCTGCAATAAACTCTGAAAGGCCCGGCTCCGGGGTCATCTCCAAATTCTTTGCCATAACCGGAAGTCTCAAATCACATTCAACCAATATAACCTTCTTGCCGGATTCTGCCAAAGAAAGGGCAGTATTAATGCTTGTTGTGCTCTTTCCCTCACCTCTGATTGAGCTTGTTATGCCAATAAGAGAACCTAAGTCATTTTCTTTATATTCGAGGGAAAAGAAAATATTTGTCCTTAATCTCTTGTATGATTCGGAAGCAGCAAAATTAAGGTCTGCACCGATATTCTTGAACCTCTTTTTGTCGGATGAATACATTGACTCGTTACCTTCATGCATCGCCGTAATCACCTCTTTCCTTTGAATATGAGTAATACTTGTTCTTCTGATGATTATCGTCAAAATCGGGTATTACGCCAAGCACGGGATATTTATAGTTATTTATGAGGTAGTCCTCACCGTTAATGGAATTGTCAAAGAGTTTCAATATTACAATAACAACACAGCTTATTACAAATCCCACTATCATACCCACAAGAGCATACATAGTAATATTGGGAGAGGATTTGCTCTCGGGGCGAACAGCGAAATCTACAATTCTCACGGAGCTGCTCTCTACTATGCTTGATATCTTCTTAGGAAGTATGGAGCAGATACTGTTTGCTATCAGCTCAGCCTCGTCGGGATTAGTGCTTGTTACAACAACCCTAAAAATCTCGGTTGAATCAACAGGAGCAGCCGTAATCATAGAGTTAAGCTCATTATAGCTATAATCAACTCCCGATTCCTCAATAACATCATCGAGAACGTTTCTGCTATGGAGGATAACACTGTATGTGCTGACAAGGCTCTTTGCGGCATTAAGGTCCGATAAATCGAAAGACGTGCCTGCCACAGAAACTGAATTATTATTTACATATAGCATAGCGCTCGCCTGATACTTTGGTGGCACAAAAAAGAATGCATAACCGCCGACAATAAGACCTGCAAGTACCGTAGATATGGCGATAATCCATGCTTTCTTGAAAAGTGTAATAAACAATTCAAGCACATCAATTTTTTCGTGTTGAGAGTCTTTATTTTTTCCACGTTCCATATAAACTAACCCTTATCAATTATTTATGCCAATAAGCATAGTAACCCAATTTTCTATAACTAAAATTATATCACTGCATATTCTCAGAGTCAATAAGTTCTTGTTTCCTTTTTGTTGGGTTAGACAAAAAACTCCCGATGAAATCATCGGGAGTCAAAGCTGTTTCGGTTCTGCCGGGGCTAATTGCCACTCTTACTCTGAATAAAATCGTTGATGTTAAGATTTGCCGGAGTAGACTTCACCCCTAAAATACTCTCAACGTAGAGGGTCATATCCCTATCGTATGCGCCGTATCGGGCACCAACAGCCTGAGCCACGGAAAACCTTAAGGCCACAGCGGTGCTGCCCTGCATAGGCTTAAGATGAATATGAAGTCCGCCGCCGTTCATGTTGTACTTCATAGAAAAATTCAGACCGTAAACTATAGTATTATAGGGTTTACATTCAGGATTTTTACCAAACTTTTCAACCGCTGCCCTTTTGTAAGCGTTATACACCATGTCAATTCTCGCGGGATAAATGTGAAATACATCTCTGCGCATACAGCCCTACCTCACTTAATTACTATGTTGGGATTCTTGCCTTCCTCAAGGAGAGAGAGCAATGTTTTCATATCCTTTGATGAGATTACCACGTCGCCGTAGGAGGTTCCGAGACTGTCTCTGCCGGTCAGGAAAATTGCCGAGCCTTTTCCCGACTCGCCCTTACTAATACCGTCGCCGTTATGCTCAATAAGTATGCAGGCATAGTATTCGTTGCGGCTGAAAATTCCCGAAATATCCTCCGAGGAATTCCACTTAGAGTTATATATTGTGCCGCTCTGCAAGGTATTATAGTAATCGGAGCTTGAGTCATCAACCCAAACCATACCCGGCTCAATGAGCTTGGTATCAAGTCCCGTTTCGAGCTTTTCGTCTGAAAAAGCAAAGCCTAACTCAAAGGTACCCTTGGGTGTTGCCGCCTTGTTTTCTGAGGGCTTATCAGTAACACCCTCCCTACCGAAGTACACCTTTTCGGCGGTAAAGAGTTTTTGGGGCTTAATATTACTCCAATCAATAAGCACAAGCTCGCCTTTACTGCTGTCGGCATAAACAACCTGCTCTGCACCGTCTACTCTCTTGTAGTTTGAATAAAGAGATATCTCCGACTTATTGTTTGGGATAGCGGTAATCGCATTTATGCAGGCGTTGTATGTATCATTACTCTCGAGGCTTTCACCGATTGCCTTTTCGGCGGCTTCCTTTGCCTCTTTAGGGAGATATGTTTCACCCTTACCGCAAGCGGCCACTGCCCCCTGCTTGGTTTTTTCGTTTATCGCAAAGAGGATACCGTCCTTGCCGCATTCTTTCTTGATGCTATCGGCGGCAATTTTCTGTATATCCGACTTTTCCTCGATAAACATGAGTTTAACCGCAAAGCCTAACTCCGTACTTTTCTGCTCGAGACCGCTATGCACGTCAGCAGACTGCTGTGATGTCATATATATACTTTCGCCGCTGATATTTTCATAAACGGATTTAGGCTCGGTTTCATCTGCGGTAGCCGTAGTTTCGATAGGTACTGTGGTTGAAACAGGGTTTACAGGCTTGCTGTTGCCACTACCGCCAAAGAAAAAGAAATATGCGAAAATTCCTGCGGCTGCGAGAATCAAAACAATGGCAATTATTACTGCGATTATGCCTTTCCCCGATTTCTTTTCAGCAGGTATTTTGTCCTTATTAATATTGTCCATATTAATAGGCTCCTCTGCCATTCTCTTTTTAGGCTTTTGAGGCTTCTCCTTGGGCGGCTTTTCGGTTTTAACCTTTGTTTCTCTTACAGGCTTCTCCTCGCCCTCTTCGGCTGTTTTCTGAGCCTCAGCCACAGCCGCCGCAGCAGCATTATCATCAGATAACTTATCCTCTTTAATATCCTCGGTTTTTGAGGTTTCCTCTGTTGGGGCAGTTTCCGAAACTTCAGAAACGTCCTCAGCTTCAGAGACTCGCTCAGCTTCGGGAGTTTTTTCAACTTCGAGGGCGGTTTCAACCTCGGGAGCTTTTTCGGTTTCGGAGACTTTATCTGCTTCGAGGGCAGCATCATCCGCAGGCTTATCCACAGTCTCGGGAGCTTCCTCTGTCTCGGAATCTTGCTCTACGGAAGGATTTTCGTCAAGTATGGGCGCTTCCTCTGCTATATGCGTTTCCTCTTCTTCGGAAGCTTCCTCTGCTAAAAGTGTTTCCTCCACCTCAGAAACTTCCTTTACCTCAGAAACGTCCTCTACCGAAGAAACTTCCTCTGCATCAGAAGTTTCCTCTGCTTCGGGAGTAATATCTACCATAGGGGGCCTTTCAACTTCTGCCGGTTTTTCTGTCTCGGCTGATCTCTCCTGCTGAGAGCCAACAGAAAAGCTATATATAATTCCCTCGTCCTCTTTTTTCTCTTTATTTCTCGACGAGAATATTTCGTTGGTATCATTAAAGGCGTGCTCAAGCTGAACTTCCTTGAGACTCTCAAGGAGCTCTACCCCATCAAGTCTTTCGCCGCAATAAACGCAGAAGCCCGGCTTTACGTTATTGGATCTATACGCATGGTAGCAAAAAGGACAATACATACACAAATCTCCTTTATCTGACCGTAGTTTCTCATTAAAACACTTAAACTCATTATAATCTTATATCATGGCTTGTATCTTTGTCAATTAACAAAAAAGTAACTCATACTTACAAAATAGATAAGATTTCAAAACTGTGCTTAAAAAGCATGAAATATCCGGATGAATAGAAACAATCGAAAAAAAACCTCCCGTTAGATACATTGTACCTAATAGGAGGGATGAATGCGAATTTGCAAATCGCTTAATTTAATTTTCTTTGCAAGATATTATTTCTTTTTG
>JAQXHW010000052.1 GCA_029007475.1 Oscillospiraceae bacterium
GAAAAATCGGGCCGTCAATGGATTGGGACTATGTGAATAAAGAGTTGGAGTATCTCGGCGCAGATATCTTTGAAAAGAACAGCCGAGAGCTGGCTGAAAAAATTTTCTGCGATATTCCGGTATCGCAAATCAAACTGACCGCAGAAGAACAGATGATTCTTATAAACTGCATGGGTGCCGGAATATATGGGTCCTACGAAAACTACTTTAACAATTCGCTGCGTGCCATTCAGTCGGACACAAAGCCGATTACAGGCTTTACGAAGTTCAGGTACATAATGACAAGGCTTTTCCCCTCGCGAAAAAGCTGTGAAAAAAACTATCCCTTTGTCTATAAGCATCCCTATATACTGCCCTTCTTTTGGGTATGGAGATTGTTCATAAAGCTTCCCATGAACAAAAAGAGAATAAAGAGAGAGATATCGGCAGTCAGATCCTCCAAGTAATTTAGCGGACAGCAACAGCTAATCACGCACGACATGGAGGTGCTCTCCCACAAAACGATGAGTTGCCAAAGGAGAGCTTGGTCTAAGCTCTTATCAATTCAACAATCATCAGGACAAAAATCATCAGGAGAAAAAACAATGAATAAAAGCAGCATCATAATTCGATTAGAAAAAAATGAAGAACACCGTCAAGTCGAAAGTTTAGTACGGGAAGCTTTTTGGAATGTTTATAGGCCCGGTTGTCTTGAACACTTTGTGCTGCATGAACTGAGAAATGACCCTGACTTTGTTTCCGAGCTTGATTTTGTTATGGAAAAAGACGGCGAAATCATAGGTCAAAATATGTTTATGAGAGCAAATATCAAAGCCGATGACGGCAGAGATATTCCCATTATGACTATGGGACCTATCTGCATCGCGCCGCACCTGAAAAGACAAGGCTTTGGCAAAATACTGCTTGATTATTCCTTAGAGAAAGCTAAATTGCTCGGCTGCGGCGCCCTGTGCTTTGAGGGAAATATAGACTTCTATGGAAAAAGCGGTTTTGACTTTGCCGAAAAGTTTGGCGTACGCTATCACGGCTTACCCGAAGGTGCAGATTCCTCGTTTTTCCTTTGTAAGGAATTAATCGAAGGTTACCTTGACGGTATCACAGGGGAATACGCCCCACCCAAAGGATACCTTGTTGACGAAGCGGCTGCCGATGAATTCGACAGAGCTTTTCCTCCCAAAGAAAAGCTAAAACTCCCCGGTCAACTGTTCTAATCAAAAACCCCGCTTGCTTTACTGCAAATGGGGTTTACATTTTGTTCATATTGACTTTTAGGGCTTTTTTAGATATACTAAACTTGTCGATTTTTGCAGTCTAAGCCTACTGTTTCGTCAAAAGATTCAGCAAAAAGCTATGCCTGAATAATGCGAAATCAGTAAACTCGACTTAATAAGAATAACACTTTTCCTAACCGAAAAAGGCTAATATTCTGCTCATGTAATCCTCAAGGCACTCGGATGTACCCGTGAAAATCGTGTGCTTTGCTTCCTTCATAGTAACTAAGGCTGCGTTGGGGAGCATTCTTGAGAAACGCTCAATCTTCTCTTTTTTGACCACTGTATCCCCCTCGGCACAGATAACGAGAACAGGGATATCAATCTTGCGAGCATTTTTCTTTTTGAGAAGTATTTTCCTCACACTCAATGCCTCGTATATCCAGCGGTTAGTCAACCTTGAGTTTTGATAGTGCTTATCTCCTGCATGGAGCAGTGCAGTATGGCGGACTCTTGATAACTTCAAGGCCTCGCTTACGGATGTATCTGCTGTGGGGTTTGACGAGCTGTTCTTTGTATACTTAAACTGGTCACTCCAGCTATGCTTTTTTCCCTCTTTTTTTGCGGCAAAGCTCACAACAGCCGAGGGAATTCCTGCGGTAATAGGTACAACCATCGGAGAGGAAAGCACAGCTTTCTTGACCACTCCCCTATTCTCCATAATGTATATTGACGCAACCGCACCGCCCATAGAGTGAGAGAATATATATATGGGCAAACCGTCTCCGCTTGGCTTTACTACCTTATCTATTATGGTTTTCAGGTCGTCAACGTACTGTCTGAAGCTCTCGACATAAGCAAGAGTCAAATCCTCAACCTGTCTGCCCGAATAGCCGTGACCGCGCTGGTCGTAGATAAAAACGTTGTAGCCCATGTTGAGATACATAAAAATCATCTCATGGTACTTTACTGAAAACTCCGTAAATCCATGGAGAATTACAATATTCGCCTTTGCATTCTCGGTTTTATAATAAGTATAGCTTATTTCTAAATCTCCGACGCTCGTGAGAGTACCTTTCACCTCATAGTGAGAGAGATTTTCGGAAATCTCCTTAATCTTTTCGGGGAATTCCTGTTCACTTAAAATATTCAGTTGATAGCTTGGTGTGAAATTCATCAATACCACGACCTTTCTCACATCTATATTTTATCATAAAGAAGGAAATAATAATGGTACTTAAGAATAAAAAATCAAAAAGGATACTGAGTATCATTATTATTGTCTTAATTTCTGCCTTACTTCTCAATTTTCTTGCCACAAAGATAGTATATGACACCATTTTCAGAAGACAAGAAAAGGAGCAAAATATATCATCGAGATACTCTGAGCTTCTTACTCTAAGAGAAGAGCTGAGCTTTTATTCTAAAGACAATCGCCTTGCGGGATATTACTACGAGGGAGAGGAACGTGAAACCTTGGTAGTTATCTCTCCCGGTTACTCCGCAGGTGCTGACGACTATCTGCCTCAAATTGACGGCTTTCTCAGCTTAGGCTACGGAGTCTTTGCCTTTGACCCTACGGGCAGCTACAACAGCGAAGGAAATTCAGCCGTTGGCTTTCCTCAAACTGTTATAGACTTAAGAGGAGCCCTTGACTATCTCGCCACAAAAGACAACCTCGGCTACGAAAGCCTTGTTCTTTTCGGTCACAGCCGAGGCGGCTACGCAAGCTCCCTTGTGAGCTTCTACGGCTATGAAGCCGACGCAATAATCAGCGTTTCGGGGTCAAACAGCGCTATGGAGGGTGTTATTAACACCTCTGCTTCCTATGTAGGCAAAATAGCCTATCTAAACTACCCTTTTCTTTGGGCATATCAGGCTCTTCTCTTTGATACGGAGCTGTTAAACTTAAAGGCAAGCGAAGTTATCTCGCAAAACGAAATACCAACCCTAATTATACACAGCAGCACTGACACTCAAATCCCACCGGACTCCGGCTCTATTATAGCCTATAAAAACGTTATTTCCAATAGAAATGCAGAATTTATTTTATGGGATGATGAAAATTTTTCGGGACACTCAGGGATATTAAGAGATAAAGAGGGTAATCCAAACGAAAAGCTTATGGAGAGGATTGCCGATTTTATAGAGGAAAACAGAAACGAGGGGTAATAAATGGAGGACATAGTGGTTGTTCCTGCCTATCAGCCCAACGACGCCTTAATCAGGCTCCTCGAGGAGCTTCGCAGCAAAGATTTCAAGGTTATCGTTGTAGACGACGGCTCAGGCGAAAACTACAAAAGTATATTTGATAAGGCAAGGGAGCTTTCACATATTATCACCTTTGAGAAAAACCGCGGCAAGGGTGCGGCTCTCAAGGCTGCATTCTCTCTCATTAAGGAAAACTATCCCGACTGTGAGTATGTAATTACCGCCGACGCCGACGGACAGCACCGCGCCGAAGATATTGTCAGGGTGAAAAATGAGCTTCACCAGCAGGCGAGCTTTGTTCTTACAGTCCGAAAAAGAGCAGGGAAAATCCCATTTCGTTCGAAAATAGGCAATAATCTCTCTAAATTCGTCTACACTACCCTCACAGGTCACTACTTCTCGGACAACCAATCGGGGCTGAGAGGATTTGGCAGGATACATCTTGACTGGCTAACTCAGGTTGGCGGAGATCGCTATGACTATGAGATGAATATGCTCTACTATGCGGATATACAGGACATTCCCATTACGACAATCCAGATTGACGCTATCTACATAGACAACAATAACGCCTCACACTTCAACCCCTTAACCGACACCCTTAAAATATACAAACAGCTATTCATAAGCGCGAGAATTACCCTGTTTTCCTTTCTTCTCTTTGAGTCTCTCATGCTTGCCGTAGCCTTAATATTTCAGAATAACCACATTCATTATACGCTTTCCTTAGCAGGTGCCGCCGCTACGATATTTCATATTGTTATGAACAAGTTTGTGGTTTTCAGACGTTTTCACTACGGAGAGATGATTAGAGTTATTGTCTTTTCCATAGTGAAATACTCCATTTACACCTTAGGCTGTATTCTCCTGCATTTTCTGCTTCCCTATAACAGTATTTTTCTCAATTTCAATTTGGTTTTTCTGGTGTTTGTGCCTGTTAATTACTATGTTCAGAAGGGCTTTCATCTTATCTCAAAGGACATCAACAAAGAGAATTTCAAATAGTCACAAAAAAAGGTCGAGTTCCAAAAGAACCCGACCTTTAATTTACAAGTAATTAGTAGGAAATGCTGTATCCTGCTTGTGCCACAGCTACTGCACCGAAGATAATAATAGGCCAGTAGATAGTCATAATAGACGCAGTTACGACGCTCTCAATACCGAGAACAAGAGCAACAATAGCGAGAGGCTTTTTGCCAAGCTGAGGAGCAACGCTCATAGCGTATCTTGCCTTTTTGATAGTTATGATACCGAGGATAATGCTGACAATAGGAAGCCAGCTGAGTACTGCGCCGACGATACCCATAGTAAGCGCACTCTTTGCATAGGGGTTGTCGTTCTGAACGGGCTGTGCAGGCTGAGCCTGATATACAGGCTGAGCAGGCTGTGCGTTTATGCCTGCGCCACAGGAGCCGCAGAAGGTTGCGTTATCGGAAACAGGGTTTCCACAATTAGGACAATTCATAAAATACCTCCAATAATAAATTATGTATTATAAGGGGAAAACCCCCGTATAACCTATTAATAAAAAGTTTACAATTAGAGATTATAAACCGCAAATTGAAATTTGTCAAGTTTTGGGGAACTTATCTCTCAATGCATCTCAAGACATCGCCGACGGTTTTGATATTATCAAAATCCTCGTTCCTAAACTGCATTGAGAACTCTTCTTCGATGGACATAGCCAAGGAAAGCATTGCGATTGAAGTCATTTCGATATCAATAAACAGTCTTGACTCCTCGTTGATTTCATCGAGATTTACCTCATCGCCGAAAAGCTCCGCGAAGATTTCCTTTAACCTTTCAAGATTACTCATTTTACTTCTCTCCCTCTAATTTCTCATATACCCGCCGACACTCAGCCATTCTCTCAAGAAGAAGCTGTGAAAGCTCCTCCTCCTCGCTTAACGAAGGAATCTTTTTAGAGCAATAGTCCTTAAGATAGAAAGGCTCGCCAATAATAAGTTTGTTGCTGTCAAAAAATCCCTTTCGGTGTGCTGAGTACATAGGCACGATAGGAACTCCTGCCTGTGCGGCAATCAAAACCGTGCCGGACTTAATACTGTTTAATTCATCAGCCTTAATTATCTGTCCCTGAGGAAAAATCACCAGGGATTTTCCGGCTTTGAGAACATTAACTGATTTTCGGATTGCGTCTAAATCGGTTTTCTTGCGCTCGATTCTTATACATCCGGCGAGCTTCAGTAAAAAGCCCGTAACAGGCTTATCCATAACCACCTCTGCGGCAAGGAAGAATACTCGCTTAAACCAAAATGCAGAGCCTAAGATAAAGGGATCCGCAAAGCGAACGTGGTTTGCGACTAAAATTCTTCCGCCCTTGATAGGGTCCTTATACTTTTTGCCGTCGAGACCCAACTTCTTGATTCTAAGAAAAGGCTTTGCCAACATTAGTGTAAACCTTGCGCTATCCATCGGAAAATAGCGAATATCAAAAATCTTACCCTTTTTCATTATTTCTCCCCTACCCTCTTTGCGAGAATATCTTTAAGCTCATAAATCTTACTCTCAAGAGCCTCGGTAATTGCCACGGCCTTTTCCTCCTCCGGTAAATCCTCCGAACAGAGGCTTCGGGCATCAATAGGATTTCCGATTACTATTCTTGCACGCTTAAAGATTCCGTAATTGCCGTCGGTATAGACAGGCAAAATTAAAGCATCGGTATAGAGCGATATCATACCAACACCGGGCTTAAACGGAAAGGGTTTTTCACCTACCGGAAGTCGTCCCTGCGGAAAAATCCCCACAGACTCGCCCTTATCGAGGGTTTCTAAGGACTCACTCATGAAGCTGAAATCAATACTGTCTCTGTTTGCAAGAATACCGCCGAGTTTATAGAGAAACCAGCCTAAGACAGGCTTATTCATTAGAACCTCAGCCATGAGAAAGCGAATATTCCTCCTAAAGAACACCATGAGATACAGAGGAAAGTCCATAAGCGAGGTATGGTTTGAAACAAGGATAAAGGACTTCGGAAGTTTTTTCTTGCTAGTAATTTTATCCTCATAGTAAACCTTGGGCTTAAAGAATATATATGTAGGGGGAAACGCAGTTATTTTAGTAAACCAGGTTAAAAACTTGCTCTGTTTCACTTTCTTACTCATTTTCTCAATGCCTTTCAAGATAGTCACAGAATTCAGCGATAGTATAGCAATAACTGTCGTTTTCGGACCAGTTTTGAACCTTAAATTCCTCGCCGATAGCAACAATCACCGCAAAATACTGGAGACTTGTCGCGCCTAAATCATGGACTAAGTGTTTATTTATACCGATTTCCTTTTCGTCAACGGAAAGCACCTCTGAGATAATCTTACGCAGACGCTTTACCATATCCTCGTTAAGAATCTCAGGAGCCTCGCACTCAATATCATCAAAGGGTATTAGGCTGATACTTCCGTTACCGATACCTCTTTTCAGGTACTGACGGCTGACCTTAATAGCAGTTTCTGCGGCTATTGGGTCCTGCGTAAAATAGAATTTCCCAATCTGAGAGGAAAGAGGCAGGCTGTTATTCACACTCTTTACATAGGTTTTTATGCTTTCAACCGACTCTGCGGTAATATTTTTTGAAACCTCGACAATCAGGGTAAGCTCATCGTCTATACCCAAAACAGAAAACCTGTTTGAGAAAGGTATAGAAAAATACTGTTCGAGCATATCGGGGTTAATATTCTCGCCGTTATCACCGATTACAAGATCGCTGAGTCTGCCTTTGATATAGTAGTTGCCGTCTCTCTGCTCCATAATATCTCCGGTATTGTACCAGCCGTCAATATGAATGTACTCGCCGTTTCTGAGAAACTTCTTACAGGTAGAAGTACCTTTTACATGAAGGACTGAGTTTTCATCTAATTTATACTCAACGGAGCCAAAGGGTCTGCCGATAGAATTCTCTGTACGCTCTGAGGCTTTCTTTCTCAGCTCGACAGAGGTTATGCCCACCTCGCTTGTGCCGTAGCCGTTGTGGAGAGGATAGCCTATACCGTTAATTAGCTTTAACGCGCTGTCACGAAGATTACTGCCACCGCTAATCATAAATCTTACAGATCGTCCGAAAAGCTCAGAGGTTACCTCAGACATAATTTTCTGAGACAGAATAACGCCTAAATGAGGGAATATATTTTGAAGCGCAGTACAGATTTTAATACCCTTTCTGAGCTTTTTCTCTTTTTGGGGACCTTTCTTGCGTACGGTTTCAAGGAGCTCCTTTTCGATTGTGTGCCAGAGCATAGGCACCGCGAAAATGTGGGTTACCTCATGCTTTCTTGCGGTTTCAAGAATTGTTTTAGGAGAATAGTCCTTAAGAAAAACAACTGTCCTGCCGAAAAATACAAACCAAAAGTAAACCGCAAAAAGGCCGAACACGTGATAAAAGGGCAAAAAGGCAAGCTGCTTGAGGCTGCCCTTATAGTGGGCTGCCATGCGTTTTGAGCTTTCTATAATTTTCTTAGCGTTCAAAAGCTGTTCGGAAATCTCCATGCCTGTGTAAAAGCAAACCGTTCCCTGCAAAGAAGTTGCAGAGGTGGCTATGGCAAGCTCGTTTTCAAACTCACCCTCGACTAACGCTATATCCTCTATGTCACCCTTTTTCGGAGCAATCTCGGAATATGAAATATATTCAAAATCAAGGGCAGCAGGCTTCATACTCAAGATATATTTAATATCTAAAGACTGTGCAATCTTATTAGAAAGTTCCTTTGGATGACGGCAGTTTACAAGATAGGGCTTGTTGCCGCTTTTGAGGATTGCCCAAAAGGATACAATCCACTCTACGGAGTTTTCCATTTCAAGACCCACATAGCCATGGGTAGCGCCTATTCTTTTATTTAGCTTCACCGCGGCAGCATTTACCATTTTCTCAACCTCGCCGTAGGTATAGCGGCGAATACGGTAATTCTCGGTAGTTTCCGCAATTATGTAGTCCTTCTCACGAAACATCAGCCTAAATACGTCAGCCAGCGTTTTTTGGGATTTTTTCAGTTCTTTATAGTTGTAGTCAAGATAATCTCTAATAACCTTTTTCATAGTAAAACTCCGATTACTCAGTCTGAAAGCACTCAGATTTCAGATAAGAATTCAATAATTTCTCTGTCGTACTTCTCGGTATTATTGATTCTCAAATGGGAATGAGCACCCTTATCAAACCAAATTAACTTTTTCTTTTTGCTTGCGCATCTATCAAAAATCTTCTGGCTCTTTTCTGGAATAGAGAACGCGTCAAGCTCTCCGAAAAGAAAAAGCACAGGCTGTCTCATTTTCTTAACGAGTCTTATGGGAGCATTTCGGGTGAGCTTTGAGCCCGTGTGCATTCTTATGTTAAGTATAATTAAGTCAAGCACAGGGAAGAGGGGCCTTTTGTCGTAAATCATGTGACGCTTATAAGTCTCTCTGAATGAGGAATAGCAGCCCTCGGTAACAAGACATTTCACGCTCTCGGGACAATCATCCTTTGTCATGAGAAGCATGGCAGTTGAAGTACCTACGCAGATAGCGTGAATGTAAAACTCATGAATACCGAAGCTTTTCTCAACATAGTTAATCCATGTAAGGGTATCGCCGCTTTCCTTGTAGCCTATGGTGTTATATTTACCCTCGCTGTTTCCGTGAGCACGGGTATCAATAACCAACACGTTACAGCCCGCATCCTTATAGGGCTTTGCAAAATAATAGGAATAGATAAGAGATTCACATCTTCCGGGTAGAATAACCACGCACTTATCTTTTCCGAAATCAAAGTACTCGCCACAGAGCTTGAGTCCGTCATTCTCAACGGTCAGCTCCTTCCTGAACTCAGCATTATCCTCTGCCCAGATAATACCCTCGTTCCACATTTGCACCTGCTCTTCGTTGGTGGTATCGGAGCAGACTCTGCCCCATTTTTCGGGAGAGGTCCTTACCAAAGTATCGTTATAGACGCGCTTTGCAATCGGAACTGTCTTTATAAGCATAGGCACTAAACCGCCAATGAGCAAAAGTAAAATAACAGCAATAACAATCCAAATCATACTTTTCTCCTATAAAATACAATATTTAAGTAATTATATCAGAATTCAACTTATTTTTCAATAGAAATCGCATAAGGAGAGTAAAATGTGATAAAAATGTCTTATTTTGTGCTAAAAAGGTTGAAATCTCAGTCAAGTTGTAATATAATTACCTTATGTATTTTGAAAGGAAGATTACACATGAGTAATTTCACTATCATCAGCGATACCTCCTGCGACCTTACGGCAGAGCTTCGTAAGCGTTTCGATGTTGCGGATTATGCTCGGGGGGTAATTTACTATCCTGACGGTCACGACGAGCTCGGAACTCTTGACTGGGAACAAATGACGCCCGAGGAATACTACAACTCCATGAAAAGCAAAAAGACACTTTACAAAACCGCTGCCGTTCCCGTTGGTGAGCTTACCGAGGTTTTTGAAAGACACGTTTCAAAGGGTGAGGATATTCTGTATATCACCCTCTCATCTGCCCTTTCCTCAACTTACAGCGAAGCCTGCACGGTGGCTGAGAATCTTATGAAAAAATATGAAGGCAGAAAAATATTATGTATTGACTCGAAGCGTTATTCCACTTCCCAGGGTCTTATTGTTGTAATGGCGTCTATGAAGCGTGCCGAAGGCGCAACTCTCGAGGAAACCTTCGAATATATTGAAAACGCAAAGCATACTGTTCATCAGATGGGCCCCATGGACGACCTTTTCTTCCTCTGTAAAACAGGCAGGATTTCAAACTTCAAGGCATTTTTCGGCTCTCTTGTGGGCGTAAACCCCCTGGCTGACTTTAACAGAGCCGGACTTTCTGAGGTTATTACAAAGGCAAAGGGTAAATCCGCCGCTTTTGAGCTTACCTTGGGCTACATTGAAAAGACCATAGTAAACCCCGAGGAGCAGATTATCTTCGTTGCTCACTCTAACCGTGAAAAATACGCTCTCCAGCTTGCCGATAAGATTCGCGAGAAGTTTAATCCCAAAGAGGTTATCGTCAACCCTGTAGGCATGAGCTGCGGCGCTTCCATAGGCCCGGGTCTTTGCGCTGCTTTCTATCAGGGCGCCCCTATAAGCGAGGACTACTCAAAGGAAAAAGCAATTATGGCAGAGCTTCAGGAAACCCTTAAAAACACAAAATAAAACATAATCATAAAAAACAAAGGAGAAAACAAAATGAGCAAATTCGTTATTTTTGCAGACTCTACATGTGACCTTGACAAAGCACTCCGCGAGAAAATCGACGTGCAGTACACCCCCATGAACTATGTTATTGAGGGTAAAGAATATGTAGCTTCTCTTGACTGGGAAACTCACAGCGCCAAGGAATTCTACGACTTTATGAGAAACGGTGTTCTTATTCGTACCACTCAGGTACCTGCTGAGAATTACCGCAGAGATTTTTCAAAGTATCTTGAAGAGGGCTTAGATATCCTTTATATCTCCTGCTCCTCAGCTCTTTCCGGCTCTGTAAAAACTGCTGAGGTAGTTGCAGGCGAGCTTATGGAAAAGTACGCCGGCAGAAAGGTTATCTGTGTTGATTCTCTAAATAGCTCTCTCGGACAGGGCTCCATGGTAATTAAGGCTTCAGAGCTTCGCGCAGAGGGCAAGAGCATTGACGAGGTCGCAGATTACATCAAGACCAACCGCTTAAAGTACAATCAGTTTGCAACGGTAGCTTCTCTCACCTACTTAAAGAGAGCAGGCCGTGTTACCGCTTCAAGCGCATTTTTCGGCAACCTTTTTTCAGTTAAACCCATTCTCATTTCTGACGCTATCGGTCAGAACTACGCAATTAAGAAAGTTAAGGGCACTATGGCTTCAAGAAAAGAGATTGTTGCTCTCGTTAAGGAGAATGTCGAGAATGCAGAGGATCAGACTCTTTACATCTCCCACTCCGACGCATTAGAGGATGCTGAGGCAATTCGTGATATGATTATGAGCGAGGTTCCTTTTAAGGACTCTTACATCAACTACATCGCACCTATCGTAGGCGCATCCGTAGGCCCCGGCACATTAGGCATCTACTTTGTAGGTAAGGAAGTAACAATAGAAGGTAAGGCATAAGTAAACTATGGTTCGTAACAAAATAGACGGAGAATTTTTGGAGCTTATGCTTCAAAACGGATATAGAAATATAATGCTAAATCAAGCGGAGATTGACGCACTAAACGTCTTTCCCGTTCCCGACGGAGATACAGGTCTTAATATGACAATGACCATGTCCGGCGGTGTGGAAAATCATGAGTCCTCAAAAAACGTGGGCGAGATGATGGCGTCTTTTGCTCACGGCACTCTCTTTTCCGCAAGAGGTAACTCCGGAGTTATTCTTTCTCAGTTTATCAACGGCTTTGCAAAAGGCTCAAAGGACATGGATACCATGTCGGTTTCAGACTTTGCAAAGGCTATGGAAAGCGGTGTTAAGCAGGCATACAAGTCTGTTGTTCGCCCTGTTGAGGGCACAATGCTCACAGTTATGCGTGAAGCCACCGAATTCCTCTCAAACAACAAGGACTCCTTTGCAAGCTTTGAGGACTGCTTTATGTCCCTTATGCCTGTAATTCGCCGTTCCCTTGACAACACCCCTAACCTCCTCCCTGTTTTAGAGGAAGCAGGCGTTATCGACAGCGGCGGCGCAGGATTTCTCACAATAGTTGAGGGTATGAAGCTTGCCTTAGAGGGTGAGATACTCTCTGACGACAGCAAGGCTTCATCAAGTCTTAAGCCCAGCTCAAAGATTTCTCTTCTTCCCGATAACGGTACTCTTGAGTACGGCTACTGCACAGAGTTCATTCTTCAGCTTATCTACTCTGACCACAGAGCCGACAGCTTCAATTTAGATGAGATGATTGCTACCTTAGAAACTTTCGGTGACTCTATTGTTGCAATCCGTGAGGACAACGTGGTTAAGGTACATGTTCACACCTTTACCCCCGAAAAGGTCTTGGCTTACGCAAGAGGCTTCGGTGAATTTCTCACCCTAAAAATTGAAAACATGGCTCTCCAGCACAACGAGTCCATTAAGGAAAATAAAAAGAAGAAAAAGCACCAGAAGTACGCTATTGCCACCGTTGCTTCAGGCCGCGGTATTCAGGAGTATCTCACAGGTATCGGCGCTGACGTTATCATCAGCGGCGGTCAGACGGACAACCCCTCCACCGAGGATTTTATCAATGCTTTCGACACCCTTGATGCCGATTATATTGTAGTCCTCCCCAACAACTCGAATGTAATTATGGCAGCTAAGCAGGCAGCCAAGATTTACGATAAAGCTGACGTCAGAGTTATTGAGACTCGCTCAGTAGCAGAGGGATACTCGGCTCTTTCCATGATGAACAACTCTGTGGATACCGTAGAGGAGCTGATTGAGGGTATGTCCTTCGGCATTCCCAACGTCACCACAGGCTACATCACCACTGCCACACGAGACAGCTCTATGGGCGGCGTAGCAGTAAAGCAGGGCGACTATATCGGCCTCGACAGAGAAACCATTCGTTCCTCTGAAAAAAGCAAAACCGACGCGGTTATGGGACTTCTCAAAAATCTCCCGGGAATCGACGAAAAGGAGGTCCTCACAGGCTTCTTTGGAAACGGTGTTGCCGAGGAGGAAGCAGAGGCTCTCAAGGAGCTTATTGAGGAAAGCTTCCCCATGTTAGAGTGTGCTTTCATTGAGGGCGACCAGCCTGTTTACGACTATATTTTCGCACTTGAATAAAAGGTTAAACCCCGCTTTTACGGCGGGGTTTACTCAGCTAAATTTATAAAAGGAGGCGATTTCATGTCTCAAAGTACAAGAAAAATCGTTGTGGATACCTACGGCGCCGACTTAGGTGAAGAAATCATCGTGAGAGGCGTACTCACAGCCTTAGAGGAATACCCCCGGCTCGGAGCGGTTATTGTAGGAAGCCGTGAGGTTTTCAATAAGGCTATCGGCGAGAGCAATATTGAAAAGGATAGAATTGAATTTATTGAGGCTGAGGATTTTATATTGAGTACTGATGCCCCCACCTGTGTTTTCGGCGGCAGAGATAAATCCTCTATGGTCCTTGCTCTTAATACTCTCAAACAGCGCGAGGACTGCTTCGCCGCATTAAGTCCGGGAAACACGGGAGCGCTTTTCGTAGGCTCTATGTGCCGCTTAGGTCTCAGAAAGGGCGTGAAAGCACCTGTACTTTCAGCGGCTATCCCCACTCCCCACGACAAATGGGTATGTCTTTTGGATTGCGGTGCAAGCCTCTCCTGCACTCCTGCAGACTTAGAAAAATTCGCCTTCTTGGGAGCTGAATTTGCTGAGCTTGCTTTCGGTATACCCAACCCCCGGGTAGGTCTTCTCTCAAACGGCAGAGAGGAAAACAAGGGTTCAGAGCTTACGAAAGCCGCCTATACTCTTCTTAAGAAAGCCGATATCAACTTTATCGGCAACATTGAGAGCTACGACCTGCTCTCAGAAGAGGTTGAGGTTGTTGTCGCCGACGGATTTACAGGCAACATCATGCTCAAGTCCGTTGAAGCGGTAGGCTCAGCAGCCATTAAGGTTGTAGAAAGAGTCGGAAGGGAATTGGGAATAGAAAACAGTCCGGAGATAGAAAAGATTATCGACGCCATGTCCCACAAGTTTGACCTTAACATCTACGGCGGAGCCACCTTCTTAGGTACAGTAAAACCCCTCGTAAAAATGCATGGCTGCTCCACAGAAGCAACGGTTAAATCCTGCATTGAACAGCTCATTAGAGTCGAAAACGCAGTAAATCAAAACTCACAGCAATAAGCAAAGTCCGCTGACAGCAATCAGCGGACTTCATTTTTTATAATATTATTTACAGTTCTTCCTAAATATATCTTCCATTTGAGCGTGGTTTTTTGAGAGGAAAAGCGCTACCGTATCGCCGCAAATAAGAATCTCACACTCTGAGGCTGTTTTGTAATCCTCGGGAGAGTAATTCTTCGCCTGCTTCAGAAATCCCTCAAGGCGATTATTTACCTTCTCCTTTACCCTATCTCTTGCCTCAGCACCTGTTGTAGTTACCATGATAATCTCGTCGGGGAAAACTCCGCCCTCAGTTGAAAAGCATTCGGAATCGCTTACATCGTCATGCTGTATTCCGTAGAAATTCAGAAGTGCATTTGTGGGAATATCCATAATTCCCGTAATACCTGTTTCGGAAATTATCTGCTCCTTAACGTCGTGAATGTTTACTTCGGCGGCTGTCGCTGTGTTATCAGAACCGCAGGCACATAGAGAAAAAAGAGAAACTAAAGCCAAAAGAAAGGCTAAAATCTTTACTGTCTTTTTCATTTGGAAAACTCCTTAAATCATTTAGGTGCGTGAGTTTTGAGGTAATTAACCCAAGCCTCGCAGCCTGCCTCGGTGAAGTGAATACCCATAACCTCAGGGTCGCTGCAATACTCAGTCTTAAGTGCGTTACCGGAAGCGTCATACATCACAGAAGCAACGTCGGTAAATAGCCAGCCCTCAGCCTCACAGAGTTCCTTTAATCTTCCGTTATATTCCTTGATAACGTCGTTGTTGAGAGAACCCATAATGGGAGAATCGGCAGTCATAGGAGTCATAGACTCAATAATAATCTGCACAGAGGGAGACTTCTCCAATATACGGTCCACAAGAGTCTTGTAGCTTTCCACTGTTGCGTCAATACCGTATAAACCTAAATCGTTCATGCCAAGCATGATATATACTCTCTTAGCGCCGCTTAAGGCTACGCAATCCTCAATGAGCTTCTGCTCGCCCTGATACTCAGGATGAACTGACTCGGGATGTGAAAGGGGCCAAAGGGCATTGTTAGTGCCTAAGGAACCTGAGGTGAAAAACTGAGCGTTACCCAGAGCAACGCCGTCAGCGCAGTAGTAGCTGAGCTTGAGGCTTACGGAGTCACCCACAAAGGCTGCATCATTAAAAAAGCTTGCGTCAACGGCTGAGCTTTCGGGAATAGTTACATAATCAACAGGGGCCAAGGTTGCGGGAGTATCGGTTCCGGCGGGTGTACCGGTAGTGGCCTCAGTAGTGGCCTCAGGAGCCTTTGTACCCTCAGTAGGGCCTCCTGAGCAAGCGGCAAGACCCATAACAAGAGCCATGCACATAAGTACAGACAGAATACATAAAACAATTTTTTTCATATATCTCTTTCTCCTTATCATTTCTTGCAAGACTCCTCGCCTTGCCAAAGACAATCATACAACAAAACATTAGTTTTTGCAACTGTTTTAGAGCATATAGCTTCGTTATTCTTAATAAATAATAATCAATTTCTTTGGTTATCCTGCTAAATATAGTTTATTCACGGACTAATCTTAGTTTGCAGTTGACTATGATTACAAAACATGGTAATATAATGTATATTATTGTATTGGAGGTGAAATTGAAATGAAATACGAAGCACCTGAGATTAAGTTTGTTGAGTTTGAGGCTAATGAGGTTATCGCTGCTTCTACTTCTGTTCCTTCTGAGCCCGAAATAGTTCCTGGCGATGAGATCTAATTATTGCTTTACTTGAACAACTCAAACAGAAAGTCCTATAGTTGGCTGTAGGCGAAAATCGCGCGCTCGCGTTTATTAGGGCGCGCGATTTTTGCTTTTGTGCCCAGAAATTCACCCACACGCAAAAGCCCCCGACAAAATCTG
Organism: Oscillospiraceae bacterium; assembly: GCA_029007475.1. Lineage (GTDB taxonomy): Bacteria > Bacillota > Clostridia > Oscillospirales > Acutalibacteraceae > Ruminococcoides. The sequence goes on from JAQXHW010000052.1 coordinate 16,071, forward strand.
TCGGGGGCTTTCTTCAGGTTATGTTATAACCTTAATATTTGTTTTGCACTATGTTATCAGTACTTTGTTACGATAGCCTCGTCAGAGTAAACGATCTGTGTGTTACCCTCTGCGTCAATGTAACGTACCCAACATACTGCGTGCCATGTTGTACCAGCGAAGCTGTCCTTCTTATTGGTAGACCATGTGTTCTCAGGTAACTGAGCAGATGCTCCGGGAGCATACTGTACCATGTTTGCAGCGCCGCTGCCATAGTAGAAGGTGTCTGCATTGTAGTAGGTGTCCTCTATAAGGAGAATACCGGACTGAACATGATCAAAGCCTGCTTCTGTCTCAGGAACATACCATGAGTATGTCCAGTTGATGTAGTTACCTGCAACTGTGCTGTCGCCGGTAATCTCAGCAAGTACGGTGTACTCAATATCTTCTGCCTCATCAACATAAACTGCTGTGAGCTCGATGTCATAAGATAAGAAGAATTTGTATTCAGCCTTGTAACTCTTAATTTTGCCATCCTGGTCTACCCAGTAAGCGAACTTCTGACCTGCAGGAGCAGCACCGGCAACAACTGTTACAGCTGAAGTTGCAAGGTATTCGCCCTCTGTTGTACCAGCAGATGTGGTACCGCCGTTTACAACTACATTATAGTAAACCTGTCTTAATGTCCATGTTGCGAGAACTACTACATCATTACCTGCTGCGAGTTCTGCCTGGATCTGCTCTGCAGTCATATTCCAACCTGCAAAGTCGTAACCTGCCTGTGCAGGACCGTCGGGGAAGGTGATCTCATCGCCTGCTGCATAGTACTGCATGTCAACGATGAAGCCGTTACCCTTATTTGCCTTATCATTCTTGAAGGTAACTGTGTTTACACCCTCGATAGCCACAGCGTACTGTGCCTTTAGGTAATCGTTACCTGAAGAAATGAATGTGTAGCTAAGGTCGGTAGAGAGAATTGTACCGCCTTCGTTCATCCAACCGATGAATGTAGCGCTACCGCTGTTAACAGCAGTAACTGTTACTGTTGCACCGATGGGAAGCTTGGTGTTCTTGTAGGTAGCGCCCTGAGGACGTGCGTTACCACCGTTTACTGAGATTGTAAAGCCGTTACCGCCTACAACCTCTACCTTAAGGGTTCCGTGTGTGGGTACTACGGGAGTGATAACCTTCTTGTACTGTGCTGTTACTGTGATATCCTCAGTAACTGCGCTAAAGCTCTTATCCCAACCGGTGAAGGTGTAGCCCTCTACTGCGGGTGCGTCGGGAGCTGTTGCTGCTGCACCGTAATCAACGGTATCGGTTGTGATTGTTGAGCCGTCCTTTCCTACGAAGGTTACTGTGTACTGTCTAAGTGTCTTATCGTAAACTGCTGTTACGATAAGGTCTTCCTGAACGTTTGTAAATTCCTTATCCCAATTTGCGAAGGTGTAGATGTACTGAGCGTCGGAGTAGCTCTGTTCTACTGAAGGTGCAGTTGCGGCTGCGCCTGCCTCCACGGTCTGAGCTTCAATAAACTTGCCGTCAGCGCCGAGGAATACAACTGTGTATGTTGTTGCGGGAACTGCTTCCTTAGCCTTTGTAACGATGATAAGGTTGATATCAGCTGTTACGTTCTCAATGGTGTAGGTACCGTTTTCGGAAGTGAGAACGGTTGTGCCGTTGAGGACTGCGCCGATTTCATAGCCTTCTGCTGCTGTTACTGTGAATACGAAGCTTTCGCCCTCAACAATCTTAGTGGACTCTGCGCTTACCGTGAAGGTAGCGTCTGTCTCATCCCAAGTTGCTGTGTAGGTAACGTCAGGCATGCTATCCCAAGTTGCTGTTACTTCCTTGTCAGCAGAGAGTGTAAATGTAACATCTGTAGCTGCGTCAAGTGTGATGGTGAGGTTATCCATACCACCGGGATAAGACTCGCCCCAGTCAGCTGTGCCAACCTTATACTGATATGTACCTGCTTCGAGGCTGATAACTGCTGTCCAAGAACCGTCCTCGTTCTCAGTCATGGGATTATCGGTACCCCAGTTATTGAACTCACCGCGTACGAAATACTGGAGTGCAACTACCTCGTCATTCCAAGTACCAACATTGCCGTCGGTAGCGGTATAGGTGTTCTGAGTAGCAACGTTTCTTGCAGAAACGCCTGTTGTCCAGCTGTTGTAGAAGGTATCAACTGCGAAGTTTTCTGCTGTTGTACCGCTTGCACAACGGTAGAAGTTGATTGTTGCGAGTCCCTTGGGAACTGTGAAGCTCCAAGTTACGGAATCGGTTGTCTCACCAAGGTAAGCAACCTTTGCGCTGTAATCATAGAGAAGGATTGCTGCGCTTGCATTCTTAATCCAACCTGAGCTTGTGCCGTCAGTGAAGTAAATTACTTCGGTCTCAACAGGCTCAGTAGTTCCTGTTGTCTCAGGAGCAAC
>JAQXHW010000053.1 GCA_029007475.1 Oscillospiraceae bacterium
AAAAAGAAGAATTAGAACAGAAAAAGTAGCATTAGAATTTTCAGAACAAACGAATTCAGCGTTTATGTATACCAGTATGATAGAGAAGGATCTGCTATTGGATGGTACGCATACTGAGAATTTCTTATCAAATGTATTGTATTGTAATTATAATTATGCCGATTCGGAAACAAAAAAATATATATCACAAACAGATGAGTTTTTGAATATGTCAGTGTGGCCAGCTAAAGATTCCGTAAAAATAATAAACAACACAGTAACTGTAAAATTAGGCGAATGATTTAGGTGCTAATATGAAACTATCGTAATTATTCCGTGCTATCGGAACAAGATAGTATTCCCGATTTCGATAATTTAGTAGGAGAATCATTTGCTAACATAGATGTAACGCATCTATTGTGAACCTACAATAATTATTATTCTATTTTGAAAAAATTACTTTTTGAAAAATTATTATTCTATTTTGAAAAAACACTTGCAAAACAAATATATTTATGTTAATATATTGTAGTATTTGAATTTCCGTCGTACTCTGCGACGAGTTCAATCAAGCGACACAGTCGCAATTGATATGGATAGTCCTCTGCCGAAAGGTATGAATTTCCGAAAAAATATTTGGAGGTCAAATAAATGGACGCATTAAAAACAATCTCTGCAAGCTCAATTAAGAGCGAAAAGCCTCAGTTTTCTATTGGTGATACAGTAAGAGTTGCTGTAAACATCCGTGAAGGCGAGAGAGAAAGAATTCAGATGTTCGAGGGTACAGTTATCGCAAAGCGCGGTAGCGGCGTAGCTGAGACATTCACGGTAAGACGTGTTTCCTACGGCGTTGGTGTTGAGAGAGTGTTCCCCGTAAACTCCCCCAACGTAACCAAGGTTGAAATCATCAGACGCGGTAAGGTTCGCAGAAGCAAGCTCTACTATCTCCGTGATAGAGTTGGTAAGGCTGCTAAGGTTAAGGAAGCTATAAAGAAATAATTTTCAAAAAAGGGGACTGCTGTCCTCTTTTTTACTATCATCGAGAGGCGAGATGTATGAAGAAAATCAATCTTGATGAATATGATATCGATATTCAGGACGAGAGCTTTGGCATTGACGAGGATGAGCAAACTGTTGTTGTTCCAAATCAGTCAGGAATCACCAACACTCTTTACGAGTGGGGTCACTCTATTATTGCCGCCGTGGTAGTAGTTGTAATTCTGCTTACCTTTGTATTCCGTCTTGTAAATATTGACGGTGAGTCAATGAAAAATACTTTACAGAATGACGACAAGGTAATCATTACAAACTTCATGTATACTCCTGAGGTTGGCGATATTGTTGTTATTCCTGCAAGCGAGCAGTACCCAAAGCCCATCATTAAGCGTATCATCGCTCTTGAAGGTCAGCAGGTGTATATCGATTATATCAAAAACGAGGTTTATGTTGACGGAATTCTTCTAAAGGAAGATTATGTTTCCTCCAAAATAGATGATGATAATCCCGACAGCCTTGAGGTTACCTCTCTTTCGCTGACTGTTCCCGAGGGTGAAGCCTTTGTTATGGGAGATAACCGTGCCAATTCGCTTGACAGCCGCCGCTTTGGATGCATCAAGACTGCTGATATTATCGGTAAGGCTCAGTTTGTGATTTTCCCCTTTAACCATTTCGGCTTTCTGTATTAATTTGAGATAAAAGCTTACATCTTACAATGATGTAGGCTTTTCTTATAGGTGATTTTATGCAAACAAATCAAAATATTCAGTGGTTTCCCGGCCACATGACCAAAACAAAGCGTATGATTGAGGCTTCGTTAAAGCTTGTTGACGCTGTGGCAGAAATCAAAGACGCAAGAATTCCTGTATCTTCAACTAACCCTGATATAGATACTCTTGTGGGCTCAAAGCCTCGCATTATTTTGCTGAATAAATGCGATATGGCAGACGCCAACGTCACCGCAAGGTGGATCGAATATTATAAAGGGTTGGGTATTTATGCATTACCCATTGACTGTAAAAGCGGTCGGGGCTTAGAGAAATTTATCCCCGAGTGCAGAAAGCTGCTTTTGCCTGTTATAGAAAAAAAACAGGCAAGAGGTATCAAAAATCCCTCTATTCGAGTTATGATCGTGGGTATTCCCAACGTAGGAAAATCCTCGTTCATTAACCGAATTGTAAAGCAAAACCGCGCAAAGGTCGAAGATAGACCCGGCGTAACAAGAGGAAATCAGTGGTTTACCTTAGATCGAGGCTTTGAAATGCTCGATACCCCCGGTGTGCTTTGGCCTAAGTTTGAGGACCAGGTGGTAGGCGAAAGGCTTGCCTTTATCGGTTCCGTCAAGGACCAAATTTTAGATACCGAGCTTCTTGCCGTAAGACTCCTTGACCTCTTGAAAGAGATAAAGCCCCAAGCCTTTATCGAGAGATTTAAGCTCGATGCCGATACGGTTGGAGAGATTGACTCCTACGAGCTGTTACAGCTTATCGGCAAGCGCCGGGGTATGCTTATCTCCGGAGGAGAGGTTAATACCGAAAGAGCCTCAGCTATGCTCCTTGATGAGTTCAGAGCTGCAAAACTCGGCAGAATAACACTTGAAAGACCCTGAGGTTTTTATTATGAGTGAAGTTAAGGATTTTGATTGGTTAGAATTTGAAAAAGCCGCTTATAGCAGAGGTTTTACCTCTGTTTGCGGTGTTGATGAGGCAGGTCGGGGTCCCCTTGCAGGGCCTGTCTGTGCTGCGGCGGTAATTCTCCCTGAGGGACTTATCATTGCGGGAGTAAACGACTCTAAGAAACTGTCGGAAAAAAAGAGGGAAAAACTTTTTGACGTAGTAAAGGAGCAGGCTCTCTGTTACTCCATAGCCTTTGCTACTGTTGAGGAGATTGAGGAAATCAATATTCTCAACGCAACAATGCTTGCCATGAAGAGAGCGGTTGAGGGACTTACTAAGCCTGCTGATTTCGCTTATATTGACGGCAATAAAGTGCCTCCTCTTAGTATCCCTGCGGAGTATATAGTTAAAGGCGACGCCCGCTCTATGTCTGTTGCGGCGGCTTCCATATTAGCAAAGGTTGCAAGAGATAGGTTAATGCTC
>JAQXHW010000054.1 GCA_029007475.1 Oscillospiraceae bacterium
GTAAGGAGTACGCCGAGGACGTTGAGTTTGTTGCTTTAGATGCCACAAGAAGCGAAATCGAGTTTTTAGCCGAGGCAGTAAAAACAGCTATTCACGCAGGTGCTACAACCGTTACGGTTTGTGACACAGTAGCCCAGATGCTCCCCGAGGAGTGCAAGGATTTTATTAAGAAGCTCTACGAGAATATTCCCGAGCTTTGTGAGGTTACTTTGGGTATTTCAACTCAGAGCGAGCTATATATGTCTTCTGCCTGCGCTCTTACCGCAGTAATGAACGGAGCCGGCGAGGTAAAAACCTCCGTCGGTAAAACAAGACTTCCGAGACTTGAGCCTTTTGTTCACCTTATCCAGACGAGAGGCGAGAGCTTCTCGGCAGCTACAAATGTGAATACCACCGAGCTTTCAAGAACGGTAGGTCAGATTAAGACTATCGCTAAAAATAAGCGAAAGGATACGACTCCTTTCGACAACAAATTATCCGCAGAGCCTCAGACCGATTTGAAGCTCACGGAGGAGTCGGATATTTCCGCAGTAGGTCAGGTATTAAAGAGAATGGGCTATACCCTCTCTGACGATGATATAGCAAAGGTTTACGAGGCTTTCCTTTTTACCGCAAAGAAAAAGAAGGTTTCCTCTAAGGATTTGGAGGCTATTGTTGCTACCGAAGCGCTGCAAGTACCTCCTACCTACAAGCTCGTGAGCTTTGTGGTCAACTCCGGTAATGTTATCAACCCCACAGCAAATATAATCCTCGAGAAGCAGGGCAAGCGCTATACCGGTCTTTCCTCCGGAGACGGTCCCATTGACGCCGCACTTCTTGCTTTGGAGCAAATTATCGGCTGCCACTATGAGCTTGACGATTTCCAGATTCAAGCTGTTACCGAGGGCAGAGAGGCTATGGGCGAAGCGCTTATTAAGCTCCGTGCAGACGGCAAACTCTACTCAGGCAGAGGTATCTCTACGGATATTATCGGTGCTACAATAAGAGCCTATGTCAACGCTCTCAACAAAATCGTATACGGAGAGGCATAAAATATGAAACTGTCATTTTCAACTAACGGCTGGCAGGGCTTCGGTTGGGAAGATTTCTACTCCATGGCGAAGGATTTAGGCTTTGCGGGAATTGAAATTCACGACATCAGCCGCAGCGTCTACTACGGAATGAACGGCCCTTTCAGAGACGAAAATTTGAAGAAAACACTCCATAACCTCTATTCCTTAGGACTTTCAGTTCCCTGTGTTGACGCCCTCTGCGACATTACTCAAAAGGACAAATTCGAGGAAAATGTTGAGGAGATTAAGAAGCACATAAATTTCGCGTCCGCCTTAAACTGTCCTTATGTTCGTGTTCACGCGGGCAGGGAGGATTTCGAGGAAGCCGACAAGATCGCGGAGGAAACCCTGAGAGCCTGTCTTGACGAGGCAGAAAAACGCAAGGTGACTCTACTTGTGGAAACTGCGGGCATATACAGCAATACCGCAAGACTCCGTGATTTGCTCAATACCTTTGCCTGCGACTATGTGGCTGCTCTTTGGGATATGAGCCATCCTTACCGTGAGGCTGATGAGGCTCCCGAGGATTCCATTACCAACTTAGGTGCATACATTAAGCACGTCCATATTAAGGATTCCGTAAAGCAGGAGGGCAAAACCTCTTACCGTCTTATGGGCGAGGGCGATATGCCTATTGCCAAGATGATGTTTGCGTTAAGCTCAATAAACTATGAAGGATTTATCTCATTTGAGTGGATTCCCGCCTGGATTGAGGAAATCAGCGACGCCGCAATAGTATTCCCTCACTTTATAAACTACATGAGCCGTTTTGATAATGCCGCAAAAGCATCGGATCAGCTCTATGATAACAAGGCTAAAACAGGAAAGTTTATCTGGAAAAAGGAGAGCCTCATTGATATGACCTGCTCTCAGATGCTTGATAAAATCTGCGAGTGCTTCCCCGACCAGTATGCTTTCCGATATACAACTCTTGACTATACCCGTACATATACTGAATTTCGCGATGACGTAGACGAGTTTGCGCGAGTGCTTATCTCTTTAGGCGTCAAAAGCGGCGATAAGGTTGCGATTTGGGCAACCAATGTTCCTCAGTGGTTTATTACCTTCTGGGCAACTACTAAAATCGGCGCAGTTTTGGTAACCGTAAATACAGCCTACAAGATTCACGAGGCTGAGTACCTTTTCCGCCAATCCGATACCCACACCGTAGTCCTTATTGAAGGCTCAAAGGATGCAAGCTACGTTGATATTGTCCACGAGCTTTGCCCTGAGCTTGACGATACCGTTCCCGGTGAGCCTTTGCACGCAAAGAGGCTTCCCTTCCTCAGAAACGTAATCACCGTTGGCTGTAAAATGAAGGGTGCTCTTACCTGGGAGGAATCCTTAAAATACGCCTCCAAGACTCCTATTGAGGAGGTAAGACGCAGGGCGGCTTTAGTTAATCCCCATGACGTAGGCAATATGCAGTACACCTCGGGAACAACAGGCTTCCCCAAGGGAGTAATGCTAACCCATTACAACTTTCTAAATAACGGCAAGTGCATCGGCGACAGAATGGATCTTTCCACCGCCGACAGAATGATGATTCAGGTTCCTATGTTCCATTGCTTCGGAATGGTACTCTCCATGACAGCGGCAATGACCCACGGCACTACAATGTCTCCCATTCCTTACTTCTCTCCCAAGAACTCGCTAGCCTGCATCAACAACGAGAGAATTACCTGCTTCCACGGCGTTCCCACTATGTTTATCGCGCTTCTGGAGCATGACGACTTCTCAAAAACCGACTTCTCTCATATCCGTACCGGTATTATGGCAGGCTCACCCTGTCCTATCTCCGTAATGGAGGACGTTGTCAAAAAGATGAACATGAGTGAAATCACCATTGTTTACGGACAGACCGAGGCTTCTCCCGGCTGCACAATGAGCAGTACCGACGACCCTCTTGAGGTTCGAGTGGCAACCGTGGGTAGAGCCTTACCTAAGATTGAGTGTAAGATTGTTGACCCCGAAACGGGCGAGGAGCTTCCCGACAACGTAACAGGCGAGTTTGTAGCAAGAGGCTACAATATAATGAAGGGCTACTACAAAATGCCTCAGGCTACCGACGCGGCTATTGATGCCGAGGGCTGGCTGCATACAGGCGACCTCGCCTGCCGCACACCTGAGGGCAACTACCGAATTACAGGCAGACTAAAGGATATGATTATCCGCGGCGGTGAGAATATCTATCCCAAGGAGATTGAGGAGTTTATATATACTCATCCCAAGGTCTCCGATGTGCAGGTTATAGGTGTTCCCGACGAGCAGTACGGAGAGGAGATCATGGCCTGCGTAATCCTCAAGGAAAATGAGGAAATGACTGAGGCCGAGCTTAAGCAGTATGTTCTCGACCACATGGCACGTCACAAGGTTCCCCGATATGTAGATTTTGTGACAGCCTTCCCAATGAATGCCGCAGGCAAAATCCTTAAATATAAAATGCGTGAGGATGCGGTTAAGAAGTACAACCTCACCAAAGCAAGCGAAATAGAAACTGCATAAAGGAGTGTATAATAATGTTAGATATTAAGATTACAAAAACATCCGCACCTAAAGAGAAACCCGACCAGAAAAATTTAGGTTTCGGAAAAATCTTTACTGACCATATGTTCATTATGGACTACACAGAGGGCAAGGGCTGGCATGATGCAAGAATTGTTCCCTACGGTAATATTTCTCTTTCTCCCGCTTCGATGGTATTCCATTACGGACAGGAAATGTTCGAGGGCTTAAAGGCATATAGGGGCGCAAACGGTGAGCCCAGACTTTTCAGACCCGACATGAACGGAAAGCGCACTAACGACACCAACAAGCGTCTTTGTATTCCTCAGCTTCCCGTTGAGGATTTCGTACAGGCGGTTAAGGCTATTGTTAAGGTTGACGAGGATTGGATTCCCACCGAGCCCGGCACATCTCTCTATATCCGTCCTTTCATTATCGCAACCGACGATTTCCTCGGTGTTGCACCCAGCAAGACATATATGTTTATCATCATCCTCTCACCCTCGGGTGCTTATTACTCAAGCGGTCTTGCTCCTGTAGGCATTTGGATTGAGGACGACTACGTCCGTGCTGTCCGCGGCGGTATCGGCTTTGCAAAGACAGGCGGCAACTACGCAGCTTCTCTTGCAGCTCAGGTTAAGGCTCACGACGGCGGCTACAGTCAGGTGCTTTGGCTTGACGGTGTTGAGAGAAAATATATCGAAGAAGTCGGAGCTATGAACATCTTCTTTAAGATTGACGGCAAGGTTGTTACTCCTGCTCTCTCAGGCTCAATCCTTCCCGGTATTACCCGTAACTCCGTAATCACTCTCTGCAAGAGCTGGGGTCTCACGGTTGAGGAGAGAAAAATCTCCGTAGATGAGCTTGTTGAAGCTCAGAATAACGGTACTTTAGAGGAAGTTTTCGGCACAG
>JAQXHW010000055.1 GCA_029007475.1 Oscillospiraceae bacterium
TCACTAAGGCAGAGAAGGTATCTGCTATCTCTAAATTATCATCAAGCCTTACTGCGCCGAACTCAAATATTTCATTTAGGTATCTCCGCTTTTTCTTTGAAAAGGCAGCATTCCACTCCAAATCAAGTATTACGTAACTCATTTATGAAAGGCTTTCTTCATTCTCATCTCTTTAGAGAGAATTGTCTTTCTCATACGGACGCTTTCGGGGGTTACCTCAACAAGCTCATCGTCGGCAATAAACTCAAGGCACTGCTCAAGGGAGAGAACTGTGGGAGGAACAAGTTTTAAGGCATCATCAGAGCCTGAAGCACGAGTATTTGTCATGTGCTTTCTCTTGCAGACGTTGACTGTCATGTCCTCATTCTTAGGATTCTCGCCTACAATCATGCCCTCGTAAACCTCTACGCCTGCTCCGATGAAAAGTCTGCCTCTCTCCTGTGCCTGATAAAGACCGTAAGCTACGCTCTCGCCGCTTTCATGGGCAATAAGAGAACCTTTATGGCGGGTAACAATCTCACCCTTAAAAGGCTCATAGCAATCAAATACGCTGTTCATAATACCGTTACCGTTGGTGTCGGTTAAAAATTCGGGACGGTAACCCATAAGTCCTCGGGAGGGAATTCTGAATTCAATATGAGTCATGGAGCTATCCCTTGTTCCCATATTCACAAGCTCAGCCTTTCTCGAGCCTAACTTCTCCATAACAGCGCCTACATAAGTCTCGGGGACTTCAATCATAAGATACTCAATAGGCTCACACTGTACCCCGTCGATAACCTTAGTAATTACCTGAGGACGCGAAACCTGGAACTCGTATCCCTGACGGCGCATGGTTTCGATAAGGATTGAAAGATGAAGCTCACCTCTGCCTGATACCTTGAATGTATCGGTGGAGTCAGTCTCCTCAACTCTCAGCGCAACGTTTGTTTCGACCTCACGAAATAGTCGGTCACGGAGGTTGCGGGATGTGACAAATTTTCCCTCTCTACCTGCGAAGGGGCTGTTATTTACGATAAAATTCATAGAAACAGTAGGCTCGTCAATCTTGACGAATGGCAGAGCCTCAATTTCGTTTACATCACAGAGAGTTTCGCCGATGTTTATATCGCCGATACCGCTTACACAGACAATATCACCGATTGTAGCGGTTTCACACTCAACTCGTGAAAGTCCCTGATACTCATAGAGCTTTGAGATTTTAACCTTCTTTTCCTCTCCGTCACGAGTACAGAGAACTGCCTGCTGACCGCTTTTGACTGAACCTCGTTCTACTCTGCCGATGCCGATTCTGCCAACATATTCGTCGTAATCAATATTAGAGAGAAGCAGCTGGAAAGGAGCCTCATCGTCACCAACGGGTGCAGGGATTTCTTCAATGATTTTATCAAAAAGAGGACGCATATCTACACCTTTTTCCTCGGGGTCAAGCATAGCGAAGCCCTCTCTTGCACTTGCATAAACAACAGGGAATTCAAGCTGGTCCTCGTCGGCACCCAATTCGATGAAAAGGTCTAACACCTCGTCTACAACCTCGTAGGGTCGGGCACCGGCTCGGTCGATTTTATTTACAACTACAACAACTTTCTTCTTAAGTCCCAAGGCCTTCTTGAGAACAAATCGAGTCTGAGGCATACAGCCCTCAAAAGCGTCAACAAGGAGCAAAACGCCGTCTACCATCATGAGAATTCTCTCAACCTCGCCGCCGAAATCTGCATGTCCGGGAGTATCAACTATATTGATTTTGATATCGTTATACATTACAGCCGTATTCTTTGAAAGAATTGTAATTCCGCGCTCTCTTTCCAATTCGTTGGAATCCATAACTCTCTCGGCTACCACCTCGTTCTGACGGAATATTCCGCTTTGGTGAAGAAGTCCGTCAACCAAGGTTGTTTTACCGTGGTCAACGTGAGCTATAATTGCTACATTCCTTAATTTTTCGTTTCTTGCCATATTATCAAGTCCTTCTGCTTATTCAATATTTCCAACGTAGTATTTTAACATAATACGACAAGAAATACTATGGTAATTTTTAATGAAATTTATCATAATTGCTCATGGTATATTAGAAACGAGCAAAAAACAAGAAGCAGAGCAAAGGCAAAAATCTATGCTCTGCTATTATTACCAAATTACTAAAACAGATTATCCTCTAAAGTGAGTAGATAAGTTGTAAAATAAAATGACCAAAAAGATGACTCATAAAGACATCTCTGATATAATGTTAAGTGACCAAACAAAACAGAAACGGAGATATCAATATGAGTCACTTAAATAATAACACAAAAAGCAGGAAAGGTAAACA
>JAQXHW010000056.1 GCA_029007475.1 Oscillospiraceae bacterium
CATAAATTCATCTTCCACCTTACTCATACAATATTCGGTGGACTGAATGATAAGGTCGTCTAAATCCTTGAAATATGTATAAATCATAGATGTGTTGTATCCGCAATGCTTAGCCAAGGTACGAATACCGGTACCGTGGAGTCCTAAATCAGCAAAGCCGCTAAAGCACTTTTCCATAAGCTCATTTTTTTTGACATTCCATTGTTCTTCTGTATAATTCGCCACCTAATCACCCCTTCATTCAAATCGTTCGTTACGAATAATAGTATAACATACATCTGAGTATAATGCAATATGTTTCAGCATTGTAATTTACGAGCTCTTCCCTCTATAATCATATTGCATAAGCGCAAATTTGGCATAAAAAAATATATATTTCACGAATGCTACCTCATAATTTTTCTAAATTTACTCCTCTGAGAATCCGATTATTCATATCAGCCACCCTTGACTAAATGTTTTTCTTGATTTTAAGTATATTCTGTCCGTCCTTATATTCATAAGTGATTTCATCCATGCTTTTTTTAACAATATATATTCCAAGGCCGCCAATCCTGCGTTCTTCCGCCGAAAGCGTTGTGTCAGGCTCCTCGGCGGAAAGCGGATCATACTGCACTCCGCGGTCAATAAAGGTGATAATAACCGCAAGAGGGTTTTTGCTTACTTCGACGCGAACGGTAGCAGGGCCTACGTCGGGTTTATAAGCATAATGAGCAATATTTCCGAACAATTCGTCAATAGCAATATCAATCTGCATTTTCGCCTTTAGTGGACATTCAAACGCTTCAAGCTGCTCATCGACAAAATCGGTTACCGATGAAATATTATCAACAGTTGCATCAATGGTTAACTCTTTCATTTTTTCTACTCCATCTTATTATTGTACTTAAGACTAAGCATAGTAATATCGTCAAATTGCGGAGCATCCCCTGCAAATCTGTCTATGTCATTCTTTACAAGCTCGCACAGCGACTTTGAAGCAACAGATTTATTTTCGTTCAGAAGTCTGAGCAATCTGTCCTCACCATAAGCGTTTTTCTGAGCATCCGTTGCTTCGGTTACACCGTCGGTATATAGGAAAATTTCGTCGCCCGGCTCAAGCTGAAGTTCATTTTTGCGATATTTTATACCGTTCATTCCAGCAAGAACAAATCCCGCAGGACATTTAAGATACTCAAAAGAACCGTCCTTGCGGCGAATAAGCGGCGGATTATGACCGGCATTCGCAAAGTCGACATGTCCGGTTTTCAGATCAAGTATTCCCATCCACGCCGTAACAAACATTCCGGCGTCGTTATTTTCACAAAGCTCTTCATTTGCCATTGTAAACACATCGTTTATTTCATTTCCTGCCTCTGCAAGGCTTTTTATCAGCGTTTTTGCGGTCATCATAAACATTGCGGCCGGGATACCCTTGCCGGAAACATCGGCAATTAAAAACGCTAATCTGCTTTCACCAAGCAGGTAAAAATCATAGAAATCACCGCCGACCTCTTTGGCTGTTGTCATACTTGCGTAAATATCAAATTCAGTCTTGTTCGGGTATGGCGGAAATACACTCGGTAAAGCTGAATACTGAATAGTCTTTGCAAATTCAAGCTCTTTGTCAATTCGTGCTGCCGCCTCAGCTATATAGCCTTTCAATGTAACAACGGTTGAGTTAATATCATCTGAAAGTGAGGCAAACTCCTCATTACTGCGTACATCAACCGTAACATCAAGGTTGCCGCCCGTAATTTCAGCAAGAGAGTTATTTATCTTTCGGATGTTGTTGACAATGAGCTTTTTAATCAGCAGGTACACAAGGACAAAAAGTACCCCAAACACAACAAAAAGCATAAACGCTGTTATGTAAATTGATAAATCTTTTGAAAACTCTACATCAGCCTGAGGAACAAACGCAACAATATAATATCCCTCAGACACAACATACATACAATAACACGGCTTACCGTAAACCTCGGCAGTAAAGCATTCCTCCTGCGCCGTATTATCAGTATCAATACTTATTCCGGTAATACCGATATTTTCTCCCTCATTATCGTTTCTGTCGCTTACTATTTCCCCTTTTTCATTTGCGATTATTATCGCGCCGTTTTCCCCCACATGACGGTTTCGGGTAGCACCGATAACCTGTTTGTCAATATCACGCTGAAAACGTTGTGCATCATAAGCAACCTGAACAAAACCGCTGTCAAGAGCAACTCCGGCATATTTTCTCATAAGACTTGAGTCATAAGCAGTAGGACTGTATTCCTGCACAAATTCTTT
>JAQXHW010000057.1 GCA_029007475.1 Oscillospiraceae bacterium
TGCACCCAAACGAATGTCAAGATCGAAGTCGAAGCCTGAGCCGAAGATGTTTTTACCTAAAAGACCCAGCTCTCTTGCCTGATTGATAGCAACCTGGAGACGGTGAACGGCAATGGGATACTCAGCACGAACATAAACGTAGCCCTGAGTTGCGCCGATTGCGTAACCTGCAATAGCCATAGCCTCAATGATACAGTGGGGGTCACCCTCAAGAACCGAACGGTCCATGAATGCGCCGGGGTCACCCTCGTCAGCATTACATACAACGTATTTCTGAGGAGCCTTGTTGGGAGCGGTAAGCGCCCACTTGCGACCTGTGGGGAAGCCACCGCCGCCGCGTCCGCGAAGACCGGAATCTGTAACAACCTTGATAACATCCTCGGGGGTCATCTCTGTAAGTACTTTACCTAAAGCGGCATAGCCGTCCATAGCGATGTACTCGTTGATGTCCTCGGGGTCGATAACGCCGCAGTTTCTGAGAACTACACGCTGCTGAGTCTTGTAGAAAGCGGTATCGTTAAGGGAAACGTGAGCAAGCTCCTCGGCTGTTTCGCTGCCTGTGTCGTTGTAAACAAGGCGCTCAACGACTCTACCCTTTAAGAGATGCTCGGAAACGATTTCCTCAACATCCTCGGGAGTAACGCGGCTGTAAAAAGTGCCCTCGGGATGAATAATAACAACGGGGCCTAATGCGCAAAGGCCGAAGCAGCCGGTCATTACTACTTTAACTTCATCTGCAAGACCGTGCTTAGCCAGATGCTCGTCAAAGGCCTCATGAATCTTTGCGCTGCCTGAGGAAGTACAACCTGTACCGCCACAGATAAGAACATGTGAACGAATCATAATTCAACCTCCAAATTATGCATTTTCTTTGGCGAAGGTATATTCAGCAATAACCTTACCGCCCTTTATGTGCTCTTCGACAACCTTCTTAGCCTTTTCGGGTGTCATTTTAACGTAGGTGATTTTCTCTTTGTCAGCCTCGTAAATCTCAACGATAGGCTCATACTGACAAAGACCGATGCAGCCTGTCTGAGAAACGGTAACCTTTCCTGCGAGATCTGAGTTGTTAATCTCCTCAACGAAAGTGCTGAGAACGGGACGGGCACCTGCTGCGATACCGCAGGTAGCCATGCCTACTACTACTCTCATTTCGCCTGAGCCGTCACGAAGAGCAACCTTGTTCTGCATTTTTTCTTTGATTGCCTGGAGTTCTGCTAATGACTTCATATTAAACTTATCCTTTCTGAATATAATGAAAATTTATTATTAATAAAATTATTAATAACTGAGTTAGATTTGAATTTCCTCATACTGTTCCTTGAGATAATCGGAAATCCAATTGAGTATTTCAAGCTCGTTTAGGGGAATGTCCCCAAGCTGGGCTCGAAGCTCTCGGGTGTCAAGATTAACCTCGCCCTTTGACATTTTGTGAATAAAGAGAAAGTCGATATCCGGGTCCCCCTGAATAAGGGTAACTACCGAGAAAACAACGTCTCCCAGAGGGGTAAAGTCTATGTGGTTTTTATTGAATACCGCGGTGATTCTTGTACCGTGATTGTCGGGATGGTTTTCCTTATCCCTTGATTCAATGGATAAGTGTCCTCCCGTCTGTTCGCAGGAGAGCTTGAGAAGGGGAATACCAAGTCCTACCTTTCGGGTAGTTCGGGTAGTATAAAAAGGGTCAATAACACTTTTTACGGTTTCCTCACTCATACCGCAGCCGTTGTCCTCGATAGAGAGGGTGAGAGTTTCGTCATTTTCATTAAGAAGAATCTTGACAAGGCTTGCTCCTGCTTTTGTGGAGTTTTTCGCAATATCCAAAATGTTGAGTGAAATTTCTTTCATAGGCACACGCTCCCAATTAGAACCTGCCTTATTGTAAATTTGCTTTTGTAAATTACCTCAATGCTTCGAAAATCCTCTTCCTTACAAGCTCGCTGCTGTATGGTTCGTCGTCTATGAGGAAAAATTCCTCAGCCTCCTTCATATCCCATAGAAAGTGGGCGTCGGAGCTGACAATAAT
The DNA here is from genome assembly GCA_029007475.1 of Oscillospiraceae bacterium. Classification (GTDB taxonomy): domain Bacteria; phylum Bacillota; class Clostridia; order Oscillospirales; family Acutalibacteraceae; genus Ruminococcoides. The sequence goes on from JAQXHW010000057.1 coordinate 2,027, forward strand.
GTGCCGCTTTAGAATGGCGGGGTAGAGCTTCGTATACTCTTCAATTTTTGAAGCGTCGTGAAACTCACAGCACCTAAAGCCCTCAATATCGGGGAAAGTGCCTAAGGTGGCAATAATGCCGTTTGCCTGTCTGTCAACGTGGGCAGGATAGCAAATTCCGTTAAACCTTTCGGCAAGAGAGGGACATTCATCAACGGTAACCGTGGTTGCATTTGAAAGAAGATAGGGGTCGATGCTTAAGACCTCGTCCTCCTCGTTCATAATCAACTGGTCTCCGAAGATATCCGGGCGATTTTCGATAAGGATTCGCCTTGTTTCAAGGTAGTCGGAAAAGCTGATAGCGTCGGCGAGCATTTCAAAGAGAAAGACAATGTGAATGTCCTCTGCTGTGGTCAGCTCCATGCCTGCTATGGGTATAATTCCCTGAGCTTTTGCGGATCTGAAAAAGGCGGGGCAATTTCTGCAGGTGTTGTGGTCGGTTAATGCGATAACATTCAGATGATTGAGTGTCGCCATACCCGCAAGATTTGCCGGTGTATTGTCGTTATCTCCGCAGGGAGAAAGACAGGAGTGAAGGTGAAAATCGTAGTAATACTTATTCATAATCACTTAAATGTGCTTTGAGAGATGAAGTGCTGCGTCGTAAGCGGAAAGCTCAGTTGAAACAATGTTGATTTCCTTATCCGCAGCGGCTTTGAGTATATCGGGCTCAAGGGTTACCCCCTCAGCCAAGATAACGCAGGCAACGTCCGTAAGGGCTGCAACCGCTAAGGTGTTTATATTTGACATGATTGTAATCCAAGCATCACCGCTCTGTGCTTTTCCCATAACCCAGCTGAGCAGGTCGCCGATATATACACCGGAGATTTCTCTGCCTGAGTCGCTTACGGTGACAGGGGTAAAGCCTTCGGATTTGCAAAGGTCATAGACCGTCACTTTCATCAATCCTTTGATTCTAAAAACTTTTGAAGCTCAGACTTGTATTTAATGATACAGTCCTGCTCCCTTGCGTTTCCCTTTATTACGTCCTCAGCAAAAGCAAGACAGGTTGGAGCGCCGCAGGCACCGCAGTCGATACCGGGCAGGGTGGCTCTGAGCTTTTGAATTTCAGAGAGCATTCTCATGGACTCCGACATACTCTCGGAAAGTCTTGAGATGGGGTAGTAGGTGGGAAGCTCTGAGAAAAAGTAGCTTTCGGGAATGTTCTCCTGCTGTTTTTTTGAAAGAAAGTTCTGAGAAACCGGCAGGAAACGTCTCAAGGTCTTGAGCTTTGCCTTTGCGATAAAGGGGTTTTGCATAGTCATAACTCCGCCCACGCAGCCGCCTGTGCAGGCGTTTAGCTCAATGAACTCAAGTGGGGGAATGTTGTCGTTTTCAATCTGGTCAAGTACTCGGTTCACGTTGTCGATACCGTCAGCCGCAAGGTATGCCTCGTTAAAGAGAGAGGTGGCCTCGCCGCCTGAGGAAGCCCAGCCGATACCTATCATACCGGAGTGAGAAACTGCTTTAATATCGTCCTCGTGGTCCATAGCGTTTAT
>JAQXHW010000058.1 GCA_029007475.1 Oscillospiraceae bacterium
ATGCAAAAATTATGCGTGTCGGTACGCTTTCCGCAAGAAACAGCGACGGCGAGTATCAGATTAACTTTACCACAAACACATTTATGGGCAGGCTCAAATCCAATATTATCATCGGAAAATATCCGTATGATATGATAGAAATGCCGTTTGAGCTTTCTCCGATAGATTTTGTCGCAAAAGCAATACTGCTTCTTTCAAAGACTCCAAAGGAATGTACCGTATTCCACCCGTTTAATAATCACATGCTGATGATGGGCGACTTATATATGGAGATGGACAGAATCGGACTTCACTCTCAGGCCGCAGAAGCAGAGGAATACGAAAAGGCACTGGAAGAAGCAAAGCAAAATCCGGAAATGGCAAAAATTCTTTCCAGTATGCTTGCCTATCAGAATATGGCGCATGGTCAGAAGATATTTACCGTTGAAAAGAGCAATAAATACACCATGCAGGTGCTGTACAGAATGGGATTTTGCTGGCCTGTGACCTCGCTTGACTATATGAAACGCTTTATCAGTGCGCTTCGGGGACTCGGTTTCTTTGACTTTAACTGAGAAAACACCGAATAGATCTGTTAAACTAAATAAGTAAAAATTAATTTTGTGCAAACGATTTTGTCAGCGATTCCTTAGAATAATGTATTACTATAATTTTTATGATTATATGGAAAGGAGATAAACACGATGTTATCAAAGTCAAAAAATTTTATGAGGGGATTTATCTCAGTAATACTATCCTTACTGCTTCTAAGCTCTCCGTGTCTTATAGCCGCTGCGAACAGTAACGATTTAGTCGAGGCGGACGCAAGCTTTAGTTCAAACGGTTTATCAAATGATGCAGATTTTCTTTCTACAGTTTCAGACCAAGAAATTATTAACGGTGTTCTTACTTTGTTAGAATCGGTTGTCAGTCCTAAGAAAGCTGTTGAATGGGGTGCAAATAAATTTGTTTCAAAAGTACTGGGCTTAAGCTCTAAATCCGAGAAAGAAAGCAAGGAAATAATGGAAAAACTCGACAAGCTTATGGAGGGTCAGTCCAAACTTCAGGAAAGTATGGCTACTCTTTCAAAGCAAGTCACCTGTTCACAACTAAATACAATTCTTAATGAATTCGAAGGTCTTATTGCATCAGAGCAAATAACAAATAATGCTTATAGCACATTAAGAGATATAGATGCAAAAGAAGATAATGGGACTTATTCATCTGATGATGCCTATGCCGCAAGACTTCAATGCCTTACTAAAGATCTTGGCCTGACTGATGAAACCATGAGCAGAGTGGATGTAGATATTGATAAATATACAGACAAACTCGCCTCAGCATTGCTTACTTCAATGAAAGTTACTTATGAAGATGGTAAAACCCTTAACAATGACTTGTTTGAAATCAACTACCAATCTTTAAGACGCACCTACCGTTGGGAAAATCAGGCATACGGCGAATGGATTGCTTTTCAGAATAAAGCCTTAGGTACATACGCTATTGCCGCAACTGTTAACAGACTTTCGCTTTTGGCAAGAATTGAAAAAATAAACGATTATAATAAATCGCATCCCGACTCTAAAATATTTACCGATTCGATTGAAACTCGATTAAAAAAACTTGACAAAGATGTTGAGGCTGTTAAAAATCTAATTACTCGTGAGGTTGTTATTCGTGATGAAACCGAGAGATATTACTGGACTCCAGGACACGAAATGCTTTTTTATACAACTCCAAACACACAAGGTGTTCCCCAGGAAAATAAAAAAGCCGGAGTTGGAAATACAAAGGCAAGTAATAATGCAAAGGGTCTTAAATTGGTAAAGAATAAATCCGGAAACTATACTCATACGGTAAAATACGATTTTTGGAAACCGTTTATAAGATATGAAGGCGGCGATTCACCCTTAGTAAATTATGATCAATTGAATACGATTTTGAAAGATTATGGCGGTAAGAAAAGTCTGTATGATATATTCTTTTCTAAGGATGAGGGAAATTTCACTCTTCCCCAAAATGTAAATAAAAATTGCAAATTTGTTATTGACGGACAAAAATCCGAAGTAACAGGAAAAAGCTACGAACTAACTTATGAACCGTATTTATTTAAGGCTGACCAGGTTTATTGCTATGGAATAGATAATTCAAAAACCGGTAACGGAAAATTACCTTCCACAAGCAAAATACATCTTTGCTATTATCACAGTAGTCATGCAGACCCCAAAAACGGTGATAATTGTGTAGGTATAGGCGTTAAAAGTGTAGGAGAGATTCCTACAAATATTCAGAATACCGCAAAAGAAGAAACATATGCTAATTATTATGAAACTATTGTATGGTCGAAAAATATGGATGACATACAGCTTCCGCTTTCGGCAAATATAGTAGATTCAGTTTCGGTAAGTGTTGATGACAATATCATCACTGAAGATAAATACAGTCTCTCTGACGATAGAGCACAAATCACATTAAAGAAGGAATTTTTGCTCACTTTAGAAGACGGTATGCATACACTTGTTGTAGAATCAGCTGATATAGTCAACCGCTTTAGCTTCACGGTAAAAGCCGAAACCGCTACGTCTGAACCTGATGAAGAAACAAAAACAGATATTGATTTTCCTAATACCGGAGATTCAAGCTTTGGTATAATCTGGATTTATCTATCTGTATTTGCAGGTTTGACACTGATTATTATCATAAAAAAGCATAATAGAAAATCCGATAAGACTTAATAAATTAGCTAACGGCGTTGAGCTTTAATAAACGGTTCAGCGCCGTTATTATATCTTTATTCTATCCTTTTTACTGATTGAAAAGCATATATGAATCGGTTATAATTATGAATATTAAAGATTCTAAGGGGAAAAAGGAAATGACGTTCAATAAGATATCGGAAGATAATCAGATGATACTTTCATTATCGGGTAGGCTTGACGCAGCAAACGCTCCAAGGCTTGAGACTGAGCTGAAAAACAGTATAAACGGAGTTGAAAAGCTCGTTTTTGATTTTAAGGAGCTTGAGTATATTTCTTCGGCCGGACTTCGTGTTTTGCTCAGTACCCAGAAAGTTATGAATAAGCAGGGTAAAATGATAGTACGCAACGTAAACGATACAATAGCTGATGTTTTTGAGATAACAGGATTTGCCGATATAACTACTATCGAGTGATTTATCTATAATCCGTAACAACAGGAGGTATAAGTATGCCTATGTTTATGAGGCTGTCACTTACGGCGGCGGTGCCGGTAATATTCTCGGTTCTAATGTATCTGATTGATAAAAAAACAGTATTCAATAAATTAAAATACATATATAAGCAGATAATCATTGGACTTGTCTTTGGTATAATTGCAATTTTCGGCACCGAATTTGGCGTTAATGTTGAGGGTGCGAATATTAATGTCCGCAATGCGGCACCGCTTTGTGCAGGCCTTATTTTCGGTGCGCCTGCCGGAATTATCTCCGGAGTAATAGGCGGAATAGAGCGCTTTTTTGCAGCCTTCTGGGGCGCAGGCGCTTATACGCAGATGGCTTGCTCCATAACGACGGTATTAGCAGGTGTTTTTGCCGCTGTAACACGGAAATTTCTGTTTGACAACAAGAAAACATCTTGGTTTTACGGATTAGTTATTGCAGCCTTAACTGAGGTATTTGATATGCTGATGATATTCTTAACTAATTTGTCGGACGTGCATACTGCGTTTTCCGTTGTTCGTGAATGTACGTTTTTGATGGTTTCCATAAATGCATTGGCAGTTATGTTTGCGATTTTACTTGTTTCATTTATAGGAAACCGTAAAAGACGGGAACGTCATGAAATGCGCAGGATATCCCAGACGTTCTCGCGTTGGCTGCTTTTATGTGTATCTGTTGCGTTTGTTATAACGATTGGCTTTTCAATGTTTTTGCAGTCGCAGCTTGCGCAAAGTGACACATTTGAATTATTAAGTCTGAATATTGATGATGTAAAAGCCGATATAAGCGACGCGTCAGATGAGAATTTACTTAGTTTAACAAAATTTGTTGCAAAGGATATTTCGAGTCAGGAAGATATCTCGGAGAATTACCTCAACGAGCTTCAGGAAAAGTATGATGTGGCTGAAATAAATATAGTCGATGAAAGAGGAATCATTGTATTCACAACCTACGACGCTTTCATTAATTATAATATGAACGACGGTGAGCAGTCGAGGGAATTTCTTGTGTTATTGGACGGCGAGACCAAAGAATTTGTGCAGGAATACAGTCCTACTGCTTATGACTCAAGTCTTATGAGAAAATATGCCGGAGTTGCTCTTGACAGCGGTTTTGTTCAGGTTGCTTATGATGCACAACGTTTTCAGCGTGATATTGACAA